>JAKSJT010000371.1 GCA_024402125.1 Bacteroidales bacterium | reverse complement strand
CGGTGACTATATCGACATCTATGATATGACCCAGGCTGTCCTTGATGGTGCAACAGTCCCTGTGTTCTATGAGTCACGTGTTGTCAAGATTAAGTTGAGCGAAACGACTCTGCAACTTATCGACAACGAATACGATCTGCTTGCGCAGGAAGGTGCGACTCCAGAACAGATTGAGGAGAGCAAGCATGAGATGTCACACCTTGAGGCTATCCTTGGTGCGCCTGAAACTATCGATTCTCTTGTTCGAGACATTATTGAACATTATGAGAATAACCGCCAGTATGAGTTGACTGGAAAGGCGTTGATTGTGGCTTACTCACGCCCTATTGCTATTGAGATATACAAGAAGATTCTAGAATATCGTCCAGAGTGGATAGAGAAGGTTAAATGCGTGATGACTGGTTCGAACAATGACCCTGAGGAATGGCATGATATCATAGGTAACAACCAGTATAAGAAAGAACTCGCCAAGAAGTTTAAGGACGGCAACGATCCATTGAAGATTGCTATCGTTGTAGATATGTGGCTTACAGGATTTGATGTTCCTTCACTGGCAACCATGTATGTCTATAAGCCTATGGCTGGTCACAATCTTATGCAGGCTATTGCTAGAGTGAATCGTGTTTATCCTGGCAAGGCTGGCGGACTCGTTGTTGACTATATTGGTATCGCTAAGGCTCTCAAAGAGGCTATGCGAGACTATACAAAGAAGGATAAGGAGAACTACGGTAATCCTGATATCAAGAAGACAGTTGTAGTTGAGTTCCGAAAGCATCTTGAGATCTGCCAAGACTTCTTCCATGGTTTTGACTACTCTGAGTTCAGGACTGGCAATGAGATGAAGAGAGCGCTTATTATCAAAGGCGGAGTGAACTTCATGCTGGATCCTGCAAAGGAGGACGAAGTCCTTCCTGAATTCTTGAAACAAGCACTTCTCCTTAAGAATGCCGCAGGACTTTGCCGGAGCCTTCTCAATGTGAACGAGAGGTTCGAGTGTGCTTTCTTCGAAACTGTTCGCACGTTGCTTAATCGAATGAAGAACGGCGGAAAGGTATCCAAGAAAGAGATTAACGAAAGGATTGGAGAACTTCTGAAGCATGGTATTCAGAGCGATGGCGTCATAAACCTGTTCTCGGATATTAAGGCAGAGTTTTCTCTCTTTGACGCAGCATTCCTCGCAGAGATTGCAAAGATGAAGGAGAAGAATATCGCAGTTGAACTCCTGAAAAAACTGCTTGCTGAGAGAGTCTCTCTATACAAGAAGACGAACCTTGTCCAGGCGCAGAAGTTCTCTGAGCTTCTCAATATGTCCCTGTCAAACTATATCAAAGGCCTTTTGACAAATGAGGAAGTGATCAAGGAGCTCCTCAAGATGGCTAAGGATATTGCAGCTGCGGAAAATGCAGCAAATGAACTAGGACTCAGTCACGAAGAGAAAGCTTTCTATGATGCTCTCACCCGCCCTCAGGCTGTCAAGGACGCATATACTAATGATGAGCTTGTTGCAATTACTCGCGAATTGACAGAAGCCCTTCGCAAGAACAGGACTATTGACTGGCAGCAGAAAGAAACTGCCCGTGCAGGTATGCGACGTATTGTAAAACGCCTTCTTAAGAAGTACAAGTATCCACCTGAGGATGAGCAGGATGCCCTTGAGACTGTAATTAAGCAGTGTGAGCAGTGGACGGACACTGATGGAGATGTGTATAACCAATAAGTTGACAATTGTATCATGACCTCAAACTATACATGGGTTCCGATATATAAGGAACTTGCTCAAAAGCTGCTCTTATACAGAAATAAAAGGCGTGAACTTGTTGAGTGGATTTATTCAACGTTTGACTCAAATGACAGTAAAAAGTCATTGATTGGATATCTCCATGAAGCAGACGGTTCTAGAATTTCGGATATAGATCCATTCTCTGTCTTCGCTATGTTCAATAGAGGGACAAGTACTGAGAATAGGATTGATTTTCTATCAAAGTTTAAGGACTATATGTCTTTAACTTCGGAGTTGCCTGTCGACTTCGATGGCATTCCAATGATGAACGCGATGCGCTCATTTTTCTTTAAGTGGAATGATCCACAGTCAACTCAGATTGAAATCCTTTGGGAACTTTTTGCCAAAGCTATGTCTGGGATTTCTTTCGAAGATGAGTACAACACGACGATAAAAAGGAATGGAATCAAATACAGCCTTACAATGGCCCTATTCTGGATTCTACCTGATAATTACTTAGCGTTGGACTCAAACAATCGAAGCTATCTAAACAGGTTTGGCTTTGACATTTCCGAAACCCCAGACTACAACTCATATATGTCTATTTTGGAAGGTGTCAAAGAGAAGATAACCTCAGGCGAAATGCCTTCAAAGAACTTTATTGAGTTATCAGCTGAAGCATGGGCTAATTCCAGTGAGGACGGCACCGATATTTCAACTAATAACAAAAGAAAGGTTTGGTTGTGGCTTGGCGACCATGACACTTTCTTGCGAGACAGAATTAAAGTAGGCAATACTGTATCGAAGGAGGTCCCTGATTTCAGTATATTCCAGAATAAGATTGAGTTAAGGGCAGCGTGTCAAAAAGCCCAAAGAAATACCGATGTGAGTATTTCCAATGCCTATTGGCAGTTTATGAAGGAAGTCTCTGTCGGCGACATTATCGTTGTGTTCAAGAATAAGAGAGTTAATAGGAAGAACACTCATCTCATGTATGGTTGGGGCGTGTTTACATCTGACATTATCCACGTACCTGGTGATGATAGTCCTATACAAAGGTCTGTTCAATGGCATTTGCCATATCCTTCTCACTTGGTCGAGGACCATATGCTTAATAATAGTTTGTTCTTTCATCCTGCTGATGATAGACAAGCTGAGAATATCATATCACTTCTGGGGATAGACGGCAGTAACACTGAAAATAGAAAATACTGGCTCGCCGGGTATGCCTTTGGAAGCACAAACAGTCAGCTTGAAAGATTCCTTTCTGAAGGTATATGGGAAGGTGGAAGTGATGACAAGACAAACAGCTTGATTCAGTCAATGCAAAAAGATGATGTCATCATCCTTAAGTCAACATCCACTAAAGGGAAAAAGCATGACATACCATTTATGCGTGTAAAAGCATTGGGTATAATAACATCTGATTGCCAGCAGCTTTCAAATAGGGATTATCGATTTGCTGTAAACTATATACCGGTGGAGGAAACAGACTTTGAAGGAAGTGTATACGGGAAATATCGGAAGACATTACATCTATGTGAT
>JAKSJT010000370.1 GCA_024402125.1 Bacteroidales bacterium | reverse complement strand
TTTCTACCCCTTTCGGCCTCGTTTTGGCGCCCAAGTTTGTACCTCGGGGGCTTAATGGCCTCGCGTACATGAGCTAGGTAGTAGAGAAAGTTTACAATGGTATACGATGGTATGCAGTAGTGATAACTATTGGCGAAATCATCGGAGCCCTAAACCTATAAAAAACGAGCCGATATGGTAGCAAGTAAAATCAAGATCAAAAAAGTCTGCGAGTGGTGCGGACAGGAGTACTATGCTCTGAAAGTCACCACAAGGTTCTGCTGCAAGAAGTGCAACGATCAGGCCTACAAAGCCAAAATGCGCAAGACATTCCTCGACGATGCCGAGCGCGAGTTTAAGGACAAGACCATCAGGGAGCCTCTAAGGAAACTCAACGAGAAAATCTATCTGGATGTGGTCGAAGCTGCGACTTTACTAGGTCTATCCAGGATGTCTCTCTACAAACTTATCTACTCAGGGAAACTCAAAGCCTCAAAACTCTCATCACGACTTACTGTGATTATCAGAGCTGACATTGACGCGATGCTCAATGCTCACCCCTACACGAGGGTTTCAATCACCAAGGCCACGGCCACCACCGAGATCTACACAGTCAAGGAAATTAAGGACAAATACAATGTCTGTGAGAGTTGGATCTATAAAGTAGGGAGAGAGAAGCATATCCCTCGAATCTTCAAGATGGGCAAGACCTACTGGAGCAAGGAGCATGTGGACAAGTACATTCTCAAGACAAAGGCCGATGACTCTATCACAGAATGGTATAGCGTACCCGAACTGATGGAGAAGTTCAATATGACCATTACGGCGGTCTATTGTTTCGCCAGCAGCCACCAGATTCCCAAAAAGAAGCATAAGCGGGAGGTCTTCTACTCCAAGAAGCATGTTGATATAGCCAAAGGGCTTATTGAACCGGAGAAGCCACAATACTACACCATGAAGGAAGCCATGGCCAAGTTCAACATGACAAGAGATCAGATTTATCATTACTCCAAGGTCTTCAATGTCCTCAAATTGAAAGAGGGCAAGTACGTCAAATTCTCAAAGAAGGAACTAGACGAAGCCCTTGAACCGCCCAAAATCTAGCAAAAACGGACAGGAGAAAAAGAGATTTGCAATTCTCCGATCATCTCTGAGATTCTCTCTTTTTCCCGTAGTTATCTCCGCGAAACTTTGTACCGCGGTTCAGAATAACCAACAGAATCAATCAATTACACTTTATAATTAACTTTTAAAACCCTTATCATTATGAAAGGAACAATTAACACATGCGCAAGTGTCAATCTGCGCAAGAAGCCAATGAAGAATGGCAGGTCATCACTCTATCTGGATTACTATCCAGCAGTGCGCAACCCTCAGACCATGAAGATGACAAGACGAGAGTTTCTTGGATTCTATATCTACGACAAGCCTAAGAATGCTGTCGAGAGAGACTATAATGAGGAGATGTTGATGAAGGCAGAACTTATCCGCTGTCAGAGACAGTCGGCAATTATCAATGAGGAGTTCGGTTTCACTGACAAGTACAAGCAGATGATGAACGCCCTGGACTATTTCAGAAACATTGCCAAAAAGAAGGGAGACAAATATGAATTCGTGTATGCCCATTTCGAGAAGTTCGTTCATGGCAAGTGCACCTTCGGAGACATCAATGTTGACCTCTGCAAGAAGTTCTCAGAGTATCTGAATACAGCTCATTCGCTGAGACACAACAAGCAGAAGATCTGAAAAAACTCAGCTGCTGCCTACTGGAGGACCTTCAGGGCTATGCTCAAGCAGGCTGACCTGGACAAATACTTCAAGTAGAATCTTAACGACTACCTTGAAAGTATGGATGAGGAAGAGGTACACAAGGAGTTCCTTACACTTGAAGAGGTTCAGAGACTGGCCAAGACCCCTTGTGAGATTGATGTTCTGAAAAGGGCATCGCTATTCTCATGTCTTACCGGACTTCGCATCAGTGACATTCTCAACCTGACATGGGATAAGATTGAACTGGGATCCGATGGAGGTTACTGGATTCGCATCAAGACTATCAAGACAGGAACAGAAGCGACTCTTCCAATCAGCAATGAAGCATTGGAACTCTGTGGCCGCAATGGTATGGGCAAGGTCTTCAAAGGGCTCCAGAGAAGCATGATACAGGTTCCACTGAAGAGATGGATCAAGGAAGCGAAGATTGACAAGCACATCACCTTCCACTGTTTCCGTCACACCTATGCCACCCTGCAGGTCGCAGCTGGTACCGATATCTACACTGTATCAAAGATGCTGACCCATCGAAACGTGACCACAACACAGATCTATGCAGACCTTGTCAGCCCAAAGAAACGTGAAACTACAGACAGGATTTCATTGAAATAGTAGTTAGCTGAACAGATAACAAACTAAAACGTTGTTTTCTGTACGAATTACGACTGTCTACCAGCGGTACTTCAAAATAAAGTATGCCTCCCCTTCTATCAAGGTTTCTTCCAGACAAAGGAAGAGGCCTTTTTAGTTCCATTTTATACCGTCCGAGTACCAAAACTGAGTACCATTCATGAGATTTGTATAAAAAGTGATAAAAAGGGACACCATCAGACAGAAAAATACATCAAGTACGTTTGGAAGCACATACTTTTGTCTCAGAAAATTTGCCGTTATGAGATATAAAGTAACAATCCTAGACCTTATTGCCGCTGTGTTCATATTCGGATGGGCACTGATGAGATATGCTGATCTCTATTATGTTAAAGGACTCGACCAGGTTGGTTCTGTCCTGTGTTTTGGTTTCCACATACTAGCCATGACACTAATCTATGTTGTTCTTCACATGCTATGGGACATGCTGCTGAAACCAGAAGTGCAATTCATACTGGACAATATACTCCAGGATGAATCAACCGTGAACTACAATCCAATTCTTGCCATTGAATGCAAAATAGAAGAAGCGGAAAATGCCAACAGAGATACCGAAACAATTACTGAAAGTGATATTACTCAACCAGCCATCATTCAAGATATTGAGCCATACAAACCATACGAAAGAAGGAACCTGCATGTGGAAACTGTAGACACACTTTTCGAGTTCATGGACCACTTCATTGGACAATACCTTGACGAGGATGGAAAGACAGTCATGAGAGAGAATCTGCTTCAGTTCTCCACAGAGAAGAAACCAGGCTTAATGCCAATACCGTTGACAGCCGAACTCACATATCACAAGTATGACATACTGCATCTTTGCCATGGAATTGGCAATCACACAAGGAAAAGCAGGACTGTCATAGAGA
>JAKSJT010000037.1 GCA_024402125.1 Bacteroidales bacterium | reverse complement strand
GATAAGTTTCTGACTTGCACGAACAAAATAAGGTGAAGTCAAATACTTGTTCCAGCCCACATGTGCCTTGAACGCATCTTCCATCTCAGTGATTGTGTACTTCTCTCTATCTGCGTACCAGTTAAGAAGTCCGTCACAGCCCACTGAAATGTGTGAGAAGATGAACGATCCTAGTGGAATGTCTGGCTGAACTGCTCCCGTTGTTCCGATTCTAAGGATTGTAAGAGTACGATGCTCAGGTTTTACTTCTCTAGTCTCGTAGTCAATATTTGCAAGAGAGTCAAGCTCGTTCATAACAATATCAATATTGTCTGTTCCGATACCTGTAGACAATGCTGTTACTCTCTTTCCATTATACTTTCCTGTCACAGAGACAAACTCTCTGGACTCATGTCTGAATTCCTTCTCATCGAAGAATTCAGCAACCATGTCAACTCTACCAGGGTCACCAACAAGGATAACCAGATCAGCGAGTTCTTCCGGCTTAAGATGGATGTGGAATGCCGATCCATCTCCGTTAATAATAAGTTCTGATTCTGCGATTCTCATAATTATTTACTTTCAATTTGTTCCAAAACTTTATTGAAACGTTTCAAATTTAGTTTTTTATTAGGTTATTTCCTAATTTTGCACCCTAATCAAATCCCAATTAAATTATGTGGCAGAGAGTTCAAACATTATACCTTGCTATCGCAATGGCACTTACAGCATTCCTGTTTTGCTGCAATAAAGCAGTAGTTGTAGGAGCTGATGGAGAAGTGGCTGAGGCTTATACTTATGTACAGTATACCCCATACCTTATCCTTCTTATCATCACTACCCTTCTCAACTTCATCGCTGTAACAACTTATAAGATCAGAGTACTCCAGATGCGCACAGCCGCTTTCTCAGCTCTTATCACAATTGCACTTCAGGCATGGCTTCTTCTGGATTTCTTCCTCAACAAGAATGACATGGTATTCAAGGTAACTCTTATCTTCCCTCTTGTCTCTGTGATCTTCCAGGTTCTTGCCTATAGGTCAATCATGGCAGATGAGCTGATCGTTCAGAGTTCATCCAGACTCCGTGCAGCTAAGAGAAAGAGTAAATAAGACGAATTTATCCCATTAGACAATAAGCCCCGAAAGTTTTTCTATGACTTCCGGGGTTTTATTTATGCTTTTGCGCATCAATGTGACCTAACAAACTAGAGTATAGACTAGTTTCTTTTGATTGTCAGGGCATCAACTCGGCTAAGCACCTGCTCAACATAAGTCTTTGTCACTGGGATAGGCTCGATAGCGTCATTATCAAGCTCAAGGATATATCCGTCAGTTTCCTTTCGAAGGACATTGACCTTGTCCATATTGACGACATACTTTCTATGGCATCTTACCAGACTAGTTCCAAGGAATGACTCCTCAACTGTCTTGAGACGGCAACGAACCATGTATGTCTTGAGCTCCCCCTTGCTGTCAAGGTACCATGCCTTGATGTAGTTATCGTCGGACTCAATATAGTATAGGTTATTCGAGCTGACTGAGAACTTCATTGAGCCGTTGTTGTCAAAAAGAGTGAACTTGCTCTGGTCCTTTGGGTCTATCTCCTCATCCGATACGACATTGCTGTAGTTGAGCATTCGGATGGTGTTGTTCTTGTCAACCAGAGCGAAATACATCGCTGCGATGACATACGGAACGACTAGGGACGCAAAGATATAAACCAGAGAACTACCGAATATCCTTGAAGGAGCAAGTCCTCCCACTGATATGATACCCATCCTGTCTCCCTGAACAGAGAAGAATGTATACAGAAGACAGATTCCAAGGCACTCCATAAGACTCCACGCAATAAACTGGAGATATGTCATCACAAACAAGTTTCTGGTGTCGTACATGATCTTCCTGCTGAAGATGATCACCAGAAGCGAAATGGAGAAGAATGCTGCTGTAAATCCGAATGCCTGCGAAGCACCGAGATTGAACCAGAAGTTATGGGAGAAGGGCACACTAATAAGTAGGAACACAAGAGAGAAGAAGGCCGTGAATGTCACAGTCCCTATTATCTGATATTTTCCCAGCAGGAATCTAGGCAGTTTCTTTCCCATAATGTTGCAAATATACAACAATACCTGCCAATATAGTACTCGTGCAGTATGGGTGTGGACAAGGTAATCAAAATAATTGCTATATTTGCAGTCCCCAAAAACAACTTAACAAAGTAATTCAAGACGCATTTCCCCCTAAGGCAAGCGTCACATTCAGAAAAAGAACATTATGAATAAAAGAGTAGTAGTAACCGGTCTTGGAGCAATTACTCCAATCGGAAACGATGTAGAGACATTTTGGAATAACCTTATCAATGGTGTTTGCGGTATCGACTTCATCACTGAATACCCTACAGAGGAACTTCCTGTAAAGTTCGGTGGAAAGATTAAGAACTTCGATCCTCTCCAGTACGGTATGGACAAGCCATTCGCAAGAAAGCAGGACATGTTCGCTCAGTATGCTGTTGCAGCTGCTTTCCAGGCAATGGAAGATTCAGGACTTAAGTCAACAGGTGACGATGCAAACATCGACCCATTCAGACTTGGAACATATGTGGGTTCCGGTATCGGTGGATTCGACACACAGGTACGTGAGACTAAGAAGATCCTCGAGGATCCATCAGGACAGTGGGTATCTCCACTTTTCATCCCTACTATGATCTCAAATATGGCTGCTGGCCAGATCGCTATCAAGCACCACGCAAACGGACCATGTATTGATGTTGTCACAGCTTGTGCAACTTCAACAAATGCTATCGGTGAGGCTTATAGAGCAATCAAGCATGGATATGCTGACGCTATCATCGCAGGTGGTTGTGAGAATGCTACAATTCCTCTAGGAATCGCTGGTTTCGCTAACGCAAAGGCTCTTTCAAGAGCTGAGAACCCTAAGTATGCTTCACTTCCATTCAACGCAAACCGTGGCGGTTTCGTAATGTGGCGGTGCAGGTATCCTCGTTGTCGAGGAGCTCGAGCACGCTAAGGCTCGTGGAGCACATATCTACGCTGAGATGGTAGGTTACGGTAACACATGTGACGCTCACCATGCAACAGCTCCTAGACCAGACGGAACAACACAGGCAAAGTGTATTGAACTTGCTCTTAATGAGGGTAACTTCAACCCAGAGTCAGATAACCTTTACATCAACGCTCACGGAACAGGTACACACCTCAACGATGCAGCTGAGACAAAGGCTTACAAGATCGCTCTTGGTGACTACGCTTACAAGGCACACATCAGCTCAATCAAGTCTATGACAGGTCATATGCTTGGTGCAGCAGGTGCAGCTGAGGCTATCGCCAGCGTTCTTACTCTTGTCAACGGTGTAATTCCTCCAACAATCAACCTTGACTGCCCAGATCCAGAGCTCGACCTTGACTACACACCTAACGTAGCAGTTAAGTCTGATGTTACAATGGCAATCTCTGATTCACTCGGATTCGGTGGCCACGATGCTTGTATCGCTTTCAGAAAGTACGAAGACTAAAATCTATAGTATATATAACGAACAGAACTATTATGAAAAAGTACAGTAGAGAAGAATTGAAGGCATTCATGCCACATCGTGAGCCTATGCTCCTCGTTGATGAGGCTTGGCTTGATGATGAAGGTATTGCACATGCAACCTACAAAATTAGAGAAGACGAATTCTTCTGTAGAGGTCATTTCCCTGGAACCCCTATCGTGCCAGGAGTAATCCAGTGCGAGATCATGGCTCAGAGCTGCGTTGTTACAGTCAAGGACGAAATCCCAGGAAACAACACACTCTACACAGGTATCAACAACGTCAAGTTCAAAAACATGGTTCGCCCAGGCGACCTTTGTGAGATGACTTGCAAGCTTACAGACAGAAAGGGTCCCCTCTTCTTCTGCCAGGCTAAGCTTGAGGTTGGTGGAAAGCTCTGCTGCAAGGGTGACCTTTCATTCGCACTCATTCCAATCGAGAAGTAGAGAAATCAATTAATCTATTGCTTATTAGAAGACCGGCCCAAATGCCGGTCTTTTTCTTTTATTATTGATTATTTATTACCTTTGCATTCTTAAGTTCGAATATCATGTCTAAGTATACTATTGTAGAAGTAATCACTAAAAAGGACATCAAGAAATTCATCAAATTCCCTGATGATCTTTACAAGGATAACAAGCAGTATGTACCTGCTCTCCATGGAGACCAGATGCACACTTTGACAAAGTTCCCTTCCCTTTCTTACTGTACACGCAAGATGTGGCTTGCAATGGACGGGAAGAAGGTTGTCGGCAGAATTCAGGCAATCATCAACCCTCGTTACAACGAGCTCTTCGGAAAGAAGAATGTCCGCTTCGGATGGTTCGATTTCATTGAGGACTTCGAGGTTGCAAAGCTCCTTATCGAGACTGCAGAGGCTTGGGCAAAGGCTCAGGGCATGGACACAATCCATGGACCTCTCTTCTACAACACCCTCGGAAAGCAGGGTATGCTTATCGAAGGATTCCAGAACATCCCTCCATTCAACTGCTACTACAACTTCCCTTACTACAAGGACTATGTTGAGAAGCTGGGATGCGAGACGGAGTGCGGCTGGGTTCAGTAGAAGGTGCCAGCTGCAGCTGACCTTGATCCGAAGGTTCTCCGTATCGCAGGCATGCTCAAGGAAAGATACAAGCTCCACGACTCAAGCATCGAGACACTTAAGAAAGATCCAGAGATGGTTAAGAAGTTCTTCAAGGTATACAATGAGAGTTTTGCTCAGACTGTATACAACTTCATTCCTTTCACTGAGGAAGAGATTGCAGAAGAGGCTTCATCAATGCTAGGATTCCTGAAGGATGAGACATGTGCTATCATCATGGACGAGAACGAGGAACTCGCAGGATTCGGTATCACAATCCCTTCAATCTCAAAGGGTCTTCAGAAGGCTAAGGGTAAGCTATTCCCATTCGGATGGTATCACCTCTACAAGTCACTCCACCAGTATGAGTACCTTGATCTTATGATCAATGGAGCAGTTCCTAAGTACCAGAACACTGGTGTGTCTGCTGTATTCCACACAGAGATTTCAAAGAAGTACAAGCAGGTAGGAGCAAAATGGGCTATCACAAACCCTCAGCTTGAGACAAACGGTGCAGCCGTCAATGTCTGGAGCAAATATGACAGCGAGCTTTTCATGAGACGCCGCTGCTACATCAAACCGATAAAATAATACCACAATATGGCAGACAACAATTCACTATTAGAGAAAGTACTCGGCCTTCAGACCAAGTTCCAGTCCCTCCAGGATCAGCTCTCTGACCCCGAGGTAATGCAGGACATGAAGAAGTACGTCCAGCTTAACAAGGATTACAAGGAACTCGAACCAATCATCAAGGCTGGTCTTGAATATAAGAGAGTCATCGAGGAAATCGCCTCAGCAAAGGATATCCTTGCTAACGAGAAGGATGAGGACCTCAGAGAGATGGCTAAGGAAGAAATCGCAGAACTTGAGCCTCAGCTCCCAGACATGGAGCAGAACATCAAGCTTCTCCTTATCCCCGCAGACCCAGACGATGGAAAGAACGCTATGGTCGAAATCCGTGGTGGTACAGGTGGTGATGAGGCTGCTATCTTCGCTGGTGACCTCTTCAGAATGTACACAAAGTACGCTGAAAGCAAGGGCTGGAAGGTAGAGATCACTGACCAGGCTCCAGGTACAGCTGGCGGTTACAAGCTCATCGTCTTCAAGCTCTCAGCCCCAGACGGAGTATACGGAACAATGAAGTATGAGTCAGGTGTTCACCGTGTACAGAGAGTCCCTCAGACAGAAACTCAGGGTCGTATCCAGACTTCTGCCGCATCAGTAGCTGTATTCCCAGAGGCTGGTGAGTTCGACGTTGAACTCAACTGGAGTGATATCCGTCTTGACCTCTTCTGTGCATCAGGTCCTGGTGGACAGGGTGTAAATACAACATACTCTGCTGTTCGACTCACACATATTCCATCTGGTCTCGTAGTTCAGTGCCAGGAGGAAAGATCACAGCTTAAGAACAAGGATAGAGCATTCGAGGAGCTTAGAACACGTCTTTACAACCTCGAGCACCAGAAGTACCTTGATGAGATTGCATCAAAGCGTAAGACAATGGTATCAACAGGTGACCGTTCTGCTAAGATCCGTACATACAACTACCCTCAGGGTCGTGTAACTGATCATCGTATCAACTGGAGTATGTACAACCTTCCTGTATTCATGGATGGTGACATTCAGGACTGTATCGATCAGCTTATCATCGCTGAGAACGCTGAAAGACTTAAGGAAGCTGGAGAATAACATTATATGGCGCTTGGATTTAAATTCCAGGCGCTTTTCTTTTATAATATATGATAGAGAAAAAGGATTGTAGAGTCTACAATCCTTTCTTCTTTGCCTCATCCCAGATTTCATCCATCTCGGCGAGAGTCATATCCTTAAGGTTCCTTCCCTGTCTTATTGTCTTCTCTTCCAGGTATGTGAACCTGCTCATAAACTTATTGCAAGTCCTGTTAAGAGCCTTATCTGGATCAAGACCATAGAGTCTTGCTGCATTGATTGTCGAGAAGATAAAATCTCCAAGTTCTCCCTCTGCCCTACTGATAGCCTCAGCTCTTTCTTCCTCAGACCCAGCAGCATCCATAGCATCAAGCTCTCTCTGGTACTCTCCCATCTCTTCCTTGACCTTATCCCAGACGTCATGCTTATCCTCCCAGTCAAAGCCTGTTCCACGGGCCTTTTCCTGCACGGAGATAGCTTTTAGCATTGAAGGCATACTGTTAGGTATTCCTGACATGATACGCTTGTTTCCGCCCTTTTCCTTGGCCTTTACAAGCTCCCATGTATTGGCGATATCATCAGCTGTCTGAGGCTTTGGCCCGTCTCCAAAAACATGAGGATGACGGAACACCATCTTGTCAGTTATCTTCTGGGCAACATCACCAATATCAAACTTATCAGTCTCAGAAGCGATTCTAGCGTAGAAGACTATAGGATACAGACGGTCACCGAGTTCCGTCTTGATTTCCTCCTGATCCCCCTTAATGATTGCATCGCGTAGTTCATATACCTCTTCAACGGTCATAGGACGGATAGATTCGGTGGTCTGGGCACCATTCCATGGGCACTCCTCACGTAGTCTGTCCATCACATCGAGTAGTCTTGATATCTTATCTAGCTTTTCCTGCTTGCTGTTCATGGTCTTTTTCATTTTAATACTACAAAAGTACTAAATAAAGATTTATCTTTGCAGCATAAATAAAACCACATGAAAGATATTCTATTTGTATCAGCTGACGAGGCTATCAAAGCCGTAAAGTCACACGACCACATTCATTTAAGTAGCGTAGCTGCTTCTCCGCTTGTCCTTATCGATGCACTCAAAAGACGTGCTGACGCAGGTGAGGTCAAGGACCTTCATTTCCATCATTTTCATACAGAGGGAGAAGCCATTTATTCTGATCCAGCCTATGACGGAATCTTCTTTGACCAGGGATTCTTCATCGGACCTAATGTCCGTGCCAGTGTCAACGCTGGATATGCTGACTATATTCCTATTCACCTTGGAGAGACATCAAGACTCTACTTCTGTGGAGCTCTTCCTTGTGATGTGGCTCTCATCCAGGTATCACTTCCTGAAAACGGAAAGGTGTCTCTTGGAACTAGTGTAGACGCCACTTATGCCGCTGTAAAGAACGCAAAGACAGTTATCGCTGTTGTCAATAAGAATGTCCCATTCGCATATGGAGATCTTCTCGACCTTGAAGATATCGACATCTTCGTAGAGGACGACAGTCCTCTTATCACTAAGGGCTTTGCAGAACCTACAGAGACAGAGAAAGTAATTGGAAAGAACTGTGCTGATCTTGTTCCTGATGGAGCTTGTCTTCAGATGGGCATCGGTGCTCTTCCAAATGCTCTTGCTGTGCAGCTTCTTGACCACAAGAACATCGGTCTTCACACAGAGATGTTCGCTGACGGTATCCTCAAGCTCATCAAGGCAGGTGTTATCAATAACTCAAACAAGGTACTCGACAAGGGTAAGTCAGTTGCATCATTCCTGCTAGGATCAGATGAAGTATACAAATACATTGACCATAACCCTGATGTAGTAATGAGAGAAATTGGATATGTAAATGATCCATTCATCATCCGTCAGAACCCTAACATGATGGCTATCAACTCAGCCGTTGAGGTTGACCTCACAGGACAAATATGTGCAGATTCTATCGGCACCAGAATCTTCTCTGGAACAGGTGGACAGGTTGAGTTCGTAAGAGGAGCAAGCATGTCTCAGGGCGGTAAGTCAATCACAGCATTCGCATCCAGAACAAATAAGGGAAAGAGCAAGATCACTCCTATTCTCAATCCAGGAGCCGGTGTTGTTACACCTAGATCGGATGCTCACTATGTAGTAACAGAGTACGGTGCAGTCGACCTCTGGGGAAAATCACTTCAGGAAAGAGCCAAGCTTCTAATCAGCATCGCTCACCCAGATGATAGAGAGGATCTTGATAGAGCAGCATTCGAGAGATTCGGACCACACTACCACAACTTCAGTATCTAATTGAAAAACATACATCAATATGAGTGATCTAGAGTATCTCTAGGTCACTTTTTCTTTGCTACCAGAGGATACAAAAAGAGGAGAGATCAATCTCTATTGAGATCTTTCTCTCCTGTTTCAATTATTAGAAGGACAATCCTATATTGCCTTAACTGTGTACTTGCCATTAGACTTAGCCTTCACGCTGACAGAGATGCTCTGAAGGTTGTCTGAAGAAGGACCATAGTAAAGAGTATGGGTTCCTGAAACCACCTGCATCTTTCCAGTTGCCTCGTTGAATGTCTTGAATGTATCCTCATCGAATTCAATCTCGACGTTTGCACCTGTGCCTGCCTTTACTGATACTCTCTGGAATCCTCTAAGAGCCATCTTAGGACCATCAACATCGGCATCACGACGGATATAGATCTGAACGACCTCGTCACCATCTTTGCTACCTGTGTTGTTGATAGGAATGATAACCTTTGATGAAGATACCTTAGCAGCACCATATGTGAAAGTAGTATAGCTAAGACCATATCCGAATGAATACAAAGGTTTTCCGCTGAAGTATCTGTAAGTATGGCCAGCCATATTGTAGTCATGGAAATCACCAAGCTGATCATCTGATGCGTAGAATGTCACAGGAAGTCTACCTGCTGGATTATAGTCTCCGAAGAGAACCTCTGCGATTGCCTGACCACCTTCCTGACCTGCATACCAAGCCTGGAGAATAGCATCACAAGACTGAGTCTCTGGTGAGAGAGCAAGAGCTGATCCTGACATGCTGACAAACACTACAGGCTTTCCAGTCTGATGAAGCTCAGCAAGATACTCTCTCTGAGTCTCAGGGAGCTCGATAGAAGTTCTATCTCCACCCATGAAGCCCTCGTAGTTAACTCTCATCTCCTCACCCTCAAGTCTAGGAGAAATACCACCTACGAAGATATATACATCTGCTTCTGGAATCTCATCATTCTTCTCCATGACACCCATTCTTGCAAGAAGACCTGCATCATGAGCATTTCCGAGAGTGTTACTCAATCTCTGAGGGATTGAGTTAAGGTCAAGCTTTGCGATGTTACATCCCTTAGCGTAAACCACATTTTCAGCACCAACCATCTTCTGGATAGCCTCAAGCACTGTTACAGACTTTCTAGGAGTTCCGTTGTAGTTACCTGCAAGAACTACTGAGTCAGCAGCATTAGGACCAAGGACAGCAACCTTGAGACCTGACTTCTTAAGAGGAAGGACATTGTTGTTGTTCTGAAGAAGAACCATTGACTCTCTAGCCATCTTAAGAGCAAGTGCATCGTGCTCGTCAGATGCGAGTTTCTTGACATCGATCTGATTCCATGAAACAGTCTCATCTGGGTCCATCTCACCAAGCTCGAAGCGAGCCTTGAGAAGTCTCTTCACTGAAACATCAATGTCAGACTCCTTGATTGTACCATTCTCAACACCCTTGATGAGGTTAGAGTATGACTGACCGCACTCAAGGTCTGTTCCACTAAGAACAGCATCAGAAACTGCAGTTGGGATATCATTTGGATATACATTGTGAGCATTTGGCATGAATACGTCATTGATAGCCCAGCAGTCTGAAACTACAATTCCCTTGTATCCCCAATCCTCACGAAGAATCTTAGTAAGAAGCTTATCATTTGTACAGCATGGATCACCGTCTATTGAGTTGTAAGCGCACATTACTTCCTTCACGTCAGTTGTACGTACAAGCTTCTCGAATGCATAGAGATAAGTCTCCTGAAGGTCTCTTGCAGACACATCATCAGCGCTGAAACGATGTCTCTCTGACTCTGGTCCACTATGAACTGCAAAGTGCTTAAGACAAGCATGGAGCTTGTTGTACTTTGATCCAACTGGGCCCTGAAGACCATTAACGACAGCGTAACCCATCTTAGCTGTAAGGAATGGATCCTCGCCGTATGTCTCCTGACCACGACCCCATCTAGGATCACGGAAGATATTGATATTAGGTGTCCAGACAGTAAGGCCATGGTACTGTGATGACTTGCCCTTTTCCTGCCTCTCCTGAATGAACTTTATTCTCTGCTCTGTACTTGCCACATCAAACACCTGGTTAACAAGAGCATCATCGAAGCTGGCAGCCATACCGATAGTCTGAGGGAACACTGTTGCAAGACCTGCTCTTGCTGCTCCATGAAGAGCCTCATTCCACCAGTTGTACTCTTTGATACCGAACTCGTCGATAGCTTTGCTCTGGTAAACCATCAATGATACCTTCTGCTCAAGAGATAGTCTTGAAAGAAGATCCTCAGCTCTCTGGCTTGCTGAAAGCTTAGGGTTCTGATAAGGCAACATTGAAGGGTCGGAAGAACTTCCGCCACAAGCACTAAGGCATAGAGCAGCTATACCTATAACTGCAATTAACTTTATTCTCATAGGGGTTAGTATTAGTTTGTCCGAATTACTTGATAAGGTTACCGAGGATACTTCTAGTAAGTTCCTTTGTGATTGTTCTGGTAGCTGCTGAAGTTGCGTTCTTTACAGCCTTTCCTGCAGCGTCCTTAGCTGTTGTCTTGCTCTTCTTACCTGTAACCGCACCTGAAACGGCATTTCCAAGAGTTGTAGCAACTGTTGCTGTAACTGCTGTAACAACAGCTCCAAAGATCTTGCTTCCAACAGTCTTCTGAGCCTTTCCGCCAGACTTCTTTGCCTCCTTCTCCTTAGCTGCTTCTTCCTTCTGTGCTTCAGCCTCAGCTGCAGCAGCTTCTGATTCTGCAAGAAGAACCTCGAATGCACTCTCCCTATCGATTGGATTGTCATAACGGCCATAGATTCTAGAACCCTTGATGATGTCAAGTCTCTGACCTTCAGTTACAGCACCGATCTGGCTGAGAGGGAAAAGAATCTTTGCTCTTTCAACAACTGAAGGAGCACCCTTCTCGTCAAGGAATGACACAAGTGCCTCACCTGTTGCAAGGTCAAGGATAGCCTCATCTGTCTTGAATGCAGGGTTTGTTCTGAATGACTCAGCTGCAGCCTTAACTGCCTTCTGGTCCTTAGGAGTATATGCACGAAGAGCGTGCTGAACCTTGTTACCTAGCTGGCCAAGGATATTGTCTGGAATATCTGATGGGCTCTGAGTTACGAAGTAAACACCGACACCCTTGCTTCGGATAAGACGAACCACCTGCTCAATCTTGTCAACAAGTGCCTTTGATGTATCGTCAAAGAGCATATGAGCCTCGTCGAAGAAGAATACAAGCTTAGGAAGTTCCTGGTCACCTACTTCTGGAAGAGTTGCATATAGCTCAGAAAGGAGCCAGAGAAGGAATGTCGAATAAAGCTTAGGCTGAAGCATAAGCTTGTCTGCTGCGAGAACGTTCATGACACCCTTTCCACCTTCGCACTGAAGAAGGTCATAGATATCAAATGATGGCTCACCGAAGAACTTCTCTGCTCCCTGATTCTCAAGAGCAAGAAGAGATCTCTGGATAGCACCTACACTGGCAGCGGATACATTACCGTACTTTGTTGTATACTCTGATGAATGCTTAGCCACATAGTCAAGCATAGAACGAAGGTCCTTCATATCGATAAGAAGAAGGCCTCTGTCATCAGCGATACGGAATACGATGTGAAGAATACCTGTCTGAGTCTCGTTAAGACCAAGGAGTCTAGCGAGAAGATCAGGACCCATATTCGAGATAGTTGAGCGCATAGGATGACCCTGCTCTCCGTATACATCAAAGAAACGAACTGGACAAGGCTGGAACTCTGGAGAACTGATACCGAACTCTGCACATCTCTTCTCAATGAATCCAGAAAGCTTACCTGTCTGGCTGATACCAGAAAGGTCACCCTTCATATCCGCCATGAAACAAGGAACACCTGCCTGGCAGAATGACTCAGCGAGTACCTGAAGTGTAACTGTCTTACCTGTTCCGGTGGCTCCCGCAATGAGTCCATGACGGTTTGCCATCTTACCCTGAATAGTGATTGGACCATTTGGTCCATGAGCTACATAAAGCCCTATTTCCTTGTTATACATATAGTGTGGTTTTAGTTATTATTCAACTGATTTGGCGCTCTTACTCTTCCAAACAAAGAAGAGGATAGCTGATATTACAAATGTAATAATTCCAATCCAAGGACTCCAAGACATTGGCAAATTAAATCCAATTTTTTGCACACTTATGTATGTAATACATACTGATGTCATGAAGCATGCTGGAATCATTGTAATAAGGTACTTAAGACCAGACTTATTCTTATACAGATATACTGTAATTGCCCAGAGTGTGAAGATAGCAAGTGTCTGGTTTGCCCAACCAAAGTATCTCCAGATGAGGTTGAATCCATCAGCATCAGCAAGGCTGTACCAGAGGATGAGAGCTGAGATCACAAAGAGTGGAACACTTACCATAAGTCTCTTCATAATTGGCTTCTGGTCAATATTAAGAGCATCTGCCACGATAAGACGTGCACTTCTGAATGCTGTATCACCACTAGTAATTGGAGCAACTACAACACCAAGCACAGCAAGGACGCCTCCGAACACGCCAAGCCAACCGATAGAGATTGCCTTAACAACTACTGGAGATCCTGCGTTGATTGAAGCACCGAGTTCCTGCCAACCTCCGTCAAACACGAAGTATGATCCTAGAGCCGCCCATACAAGAGCAATGATACCTTCTGTGATCATTGCACCATAGAAGCAAGGACGACCAAGATGCTCGTTCTTAATGCATCTAGCCATCATAGGGCTCTGTGTTGCATGGAATCCACTGATAGCACCACAGGCAACAGTGATGAACAGACATGGGAAGATTGTCTGGGCATCAAGTCCAGAAAGGCCTTCCTTTGCTCCGAGGTTACTTAGACCATCCCAAAACTCTGGAATAGTTGGCCACTTTATCAAGAGTCCTATCATAAGGGCAATTGCCATAAAGATAAGAGCAACTGAGAATACCGGATAGACTTTTCCGATAACCTTACTGATAGGAAGCATTGTAGCGATAATGTAGTATCCGAAGATGATAAGCACCCACATCATGGTAACTGTCTTGAGGTTATCTCCTGATGCCATGACATCACCAAGTATGCTTGCTGGGCTGTATGCAAACACGGCACCAACTAGAAGCATAAGAATCATTGTGAAGACAAGCATCACATTCTGAGCACCCTTACCGAGATACTTTCCAACAATCTGAGGAAGGCTGGCTCCATCATCCTTAAGGGAAAGCATAGCTGCCAGGTAATCATGAGTTGCACCTGCGAAGATACAACCGAATACAATCCAGAGATAGCAGGCAGGACCGAACTTGGCTCCCATAAGAGCACCGAAGATTGGACCTGTTCCAGCGATATTAAGGAACTGGATCATGAACACCTTCCATGTTGGAAGTGGCATAAAGTCAACTCCATCTGTCTTTGAATATGCAGGTGTAACCTTATAGATATCGGGATCAATGACCTTTGCCAGGTACTTACCATAGAATATGTAGCCCAAAATAAGGGCACATACGCTTAATAAAAATGAATACATACTACTTAACTAACTTAACTGTACTATGAATTGATCCTATTTTGTGAAGAAAGAGAAATGGACTCTTCCATAGACCTTTTCTTTCACGAAATTCGGATGCTCCGTAAATGAATGCTCATCTCCATGCTCCAGGATAAAGTAGCACTCCGGGTGAAGGATATCCTTTGAGAGTACCTGATCCGGAATTGTCTGAAGATTGTCAAGAGCATAAGGAGGATCCGCAAATATTATGTCGAATTTCTCGCGGCAAATTGGTAGGAAATCAAATACGTTATCCCTTACCATTGTCACATTGGAAAGTCCCAGCTTCGCTGCTTCAGTCTTGATGAATGAAGCGTTCTCTCTAACCATCTCAACGCTATAGACCCTTGCAGCTCCTCTTGAAGCAAACTCAAAGGCAATAGCACCTGTACCACCAAAAAGATCAAGGACCTTAAGATCCTCGAACTCGTACTCATTTGCGAGGATATTGAAAAGAGCCTCACGAGCAAAGTCTGTAGTTGGCCTAGCCTTATATCCCGCCGGAGGACATATCTGCTTGCCCTTTAACCTTCCACCTATAATTCTCATACGAAAAACTAAATCTGTTCAACTGACTTGAAATATCTGTAGAGTGACATCTCCTCTTCAGCAGAAAGTGATGTC
>JAKSJT010000369.1 GCA_024402125.1 Bacteroidales bacterium | reverse complement strand
AAGGATAAGGTTCTGGTCAGTTGATCCTCCACGGACATTGATACCACCGGCAGCTTCACCGACGGACTTCACACCAGGGAATGTCTGAATAGCCTTGAGGACATCACCTTCTCCAAAAGCGGAAGGCATCTTATTAAGGGATGCTGCTGTCATTCTTTCGATACCCATCTTAGCAGTCCTGTGGTTTGCACGGCTGTTGGCAGCGATAAGGGCACTCTGGAGCATTTCACTTCTTTCCTTCATCTGGACTTCCATCTGGGCATTGTCATAGACAATAACCTTTGCGTTGAAGTCCTCCATTGCATATTCGCTGAAATGGATGACATTTTCACCCAATGGAAGTGTTATGCTGTAGAATCCGTCCTTGTCTGTTGTAACATATGTTCCCGAGACCTCATCATATACAGTAGCTTCAACAATTGGAGTACCTTCTCCGAGGGAGTAAACATGACCTGATATTGTTGCTTTTCCGGTCTTCTTTATAGTTTTGTCACCAAGCTCATATGTCTTGTTCGAATGGATTGCCTTTGTAACAGTACCATTGACATACTTTACAACTCCATTAGGGTCATCATCCTCTTCCTCAACATTGAACCAACCTGATGGAAGGCTTGATATGAGACTTGACTGAAGTACAACTCTATCAGGATTGTATACTTCAGGAAGATTATTCTGGGCATTTCTTGCGATATGGAAAGGATAGGAAGGAATAAGAGATGCGGAAGCCTTTGGTCCACCAACAACTCTCATTGCTGCAATAAGCTGCCTTTCAAGACGCTTGAACTTGGATCCGGTTCCTCTAACAATCGGATTCATGGCCTTCTTCATCTCCTTCTTATATTGAGGATATAACCTGAGAATATCTCCCTTTGAAGAAATCTTGTATAACTTGTTATCCTTATAGAGCCAGAAGGTGATAACTCTCTGGAAGTATGTAGAAACTTTAGAGTTGTAGTTAGGGTCTCTGTAACCAATAGGATTTCCGTTTGCATCACCTGTTTCGATGGCAAGCTGTTTATCTGTTCGGGTCATCAGCACATCGCCATTATCGGAGATGATCTTGTAGTAGCCCACAGGAGCATCTTTGACACCAGCATAACTGAGGTTCACAAAAAGGCTGTCCTTCATTGTAAACCATGATAGCTTGTCTCTGTCGACAACCATTGGGACAACATCTCCAAGTCTTTTAAGAAGAACCTGCTGATAATTGGCATCAATGTTCAAAACAAGATCGCCGTACTCCTTGCCGTCAAAGAACACAGTACAGTTCTCGATGAACGTCCTGTCGTTCCAGTACGGATTACCGTTATGAAAGTATTTATAGCTCGCTGCCGTTGATCCTCTGAAGAACGAGTCATAGACCTGTCCGAAGGCAGGACTACTCATTATTAGAAGAGTCGCCGCAAGAAAATACCTGAAAAGTTTTGTCATCACTACTAGTATTATGAACCATCAACTTAAAGCATTGGAATCTAGAAGGATTGCCAATGTCGAATCAGATTCGAATTGAGAAACAAATATAAAAAAATAATAATGTCAATTAAACAGATAATAAGAATTATACACAACAGAAATACTAATTATAGGAATGAACAGTTCGTATTCCACTAACAAGTTCACATCTTCATGAATATGAATTATCAAAGTATTTTTTCGTTTTGTCATAAATAGAATTATATTTGCTCCCAATCGGGGTACAGGCAGACGAACCTGTTGAGAAATACCCGTTGAACTTGACGCAGTTAATACCGCCGTAAGGAATTATGATCAGTACTGAAAAATTCATTCAGGACTGTCTTCTAGTGAGAAGTCAGTCACCCCTTGTCCACAACATTACAAATTATGTAGCAATGAACTATGCTGCTAACGCCCTGCTCGCAGTAGGCGCTTCACCTCTTATGTCCTTCTATGAGAAGGAGATGGATGAAATTGTCAGCATAGCTAGCGCTTTAACAATCAACATCGGCTGTCTTGATGACAACGAGATAGCAGGTATGATGGCTGCAGCTAAGGCAGCTGGCAAGTACGGAAAGCCATGGGTTCTTGACCCAGTAGGTGCAGGTGCATCAAAGGCACGTACACAGATCAGCCAGGACCTCATTGCACTCAAACCAACAATCATCAGAGGCAACGCTTCCGAAATCGCTTGCCTTGCCGGAGCTATCGTAGAGAAGTCCAGAGGTGTAGATTCGTCAATGGCCAGTGACGATGTAGTCGAGGCCGCAAAGGCGCTTGCAAAGGCTTCCGGATCTATCGTATCAATGAGTGGAGCTACAGACTATATCACAGATGGTGAGAGAGTAGAGTCACTTAAGAACGGAGACCCTATCATGTCTAGAGTAACCGTTATGGGATGCTCAGCAACTGCAGTTACAGGAGCATTCGCAGCAGTTGACAGCGATCCTTTTGATGCAGCACTCAATGCAATGGCTATGTGGGGTGTAGAAGGTGAGAAGGCAGCTAAGCTCTGTGGTGGAGCAACAGGAACTTTCGCAGTGAAGTTCATGGATATGCTCAGCACATACGACCCTAAGGAGGATGCTCTCCTTATCCGCCAGTAATCATTCCACAAAGAACATATCATTTTGAAAAGAGAAGATTTGAAACTATACCTTGTCACTGACAGAGACCTTGCCGGTGACAAGGATATTTTGGATATTGTAAAGGAGGCCGTCAAAGGTGGCGTCACTATCGTTCAGCTACGTGAGAAGGATGCAGACACAAAGGTGTTTGTGGATCTTGCCATCAGAATGAAGGAAGCTCTCAAACCATACAATGTTCCTCTTATTATCAATGACAGGATAGATGTAGCTCTAGCAAGTGATGCAGACGGAGTACATATCGGTCAGTCGGACATGCCATATCATATTGCCAGAAAGCTCCTAGGTCCTGACAAGATCATCGGACTCTCTTGCGAGAACATGGAGCAGGTAATTGAGGCAAACGAACTTGACGTCGACTATATTGCTATATCACCAGTATACTCAACCCCTACAAAGACCGACACATCCGCTCCTTTTGGGCTTGATGGTCTTGAGAAGGCCATGAAACTGACAAGGCACCCAAGTTGTGCTATCGGTGGAATGAACCAGAGGACAATAGCTGATGTGATGAAAAGGGGAACAGATGGTGTTGCTGTTGTAAGTGCTATTGTTTGTGCCGAAGATCCATGCAAGGCGTCAAAAGACCTTCTTGACATTATTGAGCAGTCATCGCCTAAGAAAGAAAGATGGACAGAACACATCTGGAAAAAGGCAAGCAAAACCTACAATGATATTC
>JAKSJT010000368.1 GCA_024402125.1 Bacteroidales bacterium | reverse complement strand
CGAAGTTATTGCTGATTTATGGGAACACCTCGACCTACTTTACTGAATGCTTACGCTATTATTGTCATGTCAGCAAAGATAATGTTAGTATATCTTTAATGACATTCAAGCGTTGCACTTCAGAGTAGAATCCAGCGCCACTCACTTGAATGAACCTGTCAATTGAAAACTGATTAATAGAATCTAACTTATCGAATCTAAACTTGGTACAAATTTACGCTGAATAGAAGTTGCAACCACATTAGCAATCTCGATATCTGTATATCCTATCTTCTTTCCATAGTGCATCAGGACCTCCAGTTCATCAGATGTTATCTTCATATCTGACATAACGATTCCTGTCATATAGAAAAGCATACCCTCACGCAATCCTGGATTAATGGTCATCAGCTTAGCCACTGAATCATTGAACACCTCATTGATATCTTCCTTTTCGATTTCTTTGAGGTATTCTGCCGGGAATATCTTTATTGAAGCTAGATGTTCAATAATTGCATCTCTTTCCTCTTTTGTGATCACGTTATCAATACCAGCTATAAGAAGGCCTGACGATGCAATGAACCTAGCAATCTGCTCATCCTGCTCAGTATTACCAACTTTCAGAAGAATGGAGATGAGCTTTTCCAATCCGTTATCAAGTTCATCCTGCGATGAAGAATTAGCGAAAAGACGGATAGCCTCAACCCTAATAGGATTAACAGGATGAGATGCATGACTGACACCCTTATCGTTGAGGAAATAATCCAAATGCTTCTGATTATCCTTCAGGAGCACGTCGATACTAACATTCATTTTCTGAAGATCAAGTCCAGAGGCCATCTTGAAGAAGGCAGTCACACAAGGCTCAAGTTTGCCAGTAGCCATGTATCCATACCTGTCTGCGACAAGTTCGGCCAACTGGGAATGAAGCCGGATCTTATACTGAAGAGTAATCGGTGGAGTTGAACCTTCCGGGAACACGAACATGATCAATCTGGATAGAGCAGTATCCTTATTGATAAGATGTCCAAGTTCATGACCAATCACGAACTTAAGTTCATCTTCAGACATCAGTTCAATAAGAGCAGAGTTGATATTGACAATATGATGTTCCTCCTTCTTCTCTGCAGCCACAGAAAAAGCGTTGACAGACGAATCACCTGTCACATAGAAATCTACCTCTTCTTCGAAGCCAAGGGTTTTCTTAACCGATGTACACAGGTTCCACATATCAGGAAGCAGTTCCTGATCCACCTTGAGGCTATGACCCTCCATATTGCTTTTCCACCAAGCATCACTTCCAGAATCATTGAGCTTAGAAAGTACTTCGCCAACTACATCTCCCTGTAGAGCATCGTATATCTTTCCTGCCAATTGTTTCTCAAGAGCGATAGTAGGGCAGAGCTGTGGTCTTGTGGCGGTCTCATCAGATGAGACTTTTTTCCCGAATAATGATATCATAAGTATTAACGATTATTTCTTTTTAAAGAATGATTTGATTTTGCCTAATACAGATCTTTCTCTACTATTGATGATTTTCAACATTTCATCAGCATCATAATAAAGTTTACTGTCTGGTTCATTATTGGCAACAAGTTGATTTAGCAATTGAACGCCTTCTTCAATCATCTCTGGAGAATTACCTTCTAATGTCATAAGATAAGCCTTCCATAAAATGCACTGCTGATTACCTGCCCGTGCTCCCAATTCAAAATAAGCTTCTGCAACTTGAACATCTTGTTCAACACCTTGCCCATTAAGATAAACTAGTCCCATATCCTTAAGATATGAAGTTTCTCCGTGTTCTGAAGCGTACTTTGCACATTCTATAGAGCGTTGTGGATTTACGGTACATTCTCTGACTGATGCTTCCACATATGCTCCTACTTCTCCACATTCCATTGCCTTCTGAAGAATTACGTTAGGGAGCATTCCATCATTCTCATTGATATGAGACTCCTTCGTCTTTACCTTATCAGGATTTGATTCAATCAGATGGTGAAGATAATAGAAGCGATCATATTCTGAATTTTCTTGTGTTTCTGATTTCAATTGACGGACACGTTCTTGTGATTCTTCCGGAAGAGAATCATCTTCCAGAATCATGTCATAACACCTTAACGCCATCTGCGTATCCTGAACACATCCTTGACCCCATCTATAATATTTTGCCAAAAGATATAATGCTTCAATATGCCCAGCATTAGCAGCCCTAAACATTGAGTCGAACGCAAGTTTAGCATTCTCCCAAGTATAGTTGTTAGGAGACATAGCTATATCCTCCAGAATGAGAGCAAAATGATAACATGCTTCTACAGATTTTTCAGTGAAAGGATAAATGATATTTGCCGCCTTATATAGATCCTTTTCAACTAGACCATCTACACCTTCTTGATACATTTCCGCAGCCTGGATAGCTGAGTATTCGTTGCCATAGTAAGCACCAGCTTCGAACCACTGTAAAGCCTTAAGAACGTCTTTCTCGCATCCTTCTCCGTTTCTTAGGAAAAAGCCCAGCCATCCCATCGCCTCTGCATGATACTGTCGAGCGGAGGCTTCCAAATACTTGAATCCTTCTTCCGTATTCTTCTCAAATAAACTTCCCCGAACCAAGTTTACACCCAACTCACATTCAGATACGTCATGACCACAATCGGCAGCATCCTGCAGATATGCCTTGGCCTGCTCTATATCAAATTCCTGATTCTTTTCATTCGAATAAAATTCATATAAATAGTATTTCGCAAGAGAGTCATATTTCTCAGCACGCTCTTTAAAGAACGAAAGAATTCTTTCATGATCTTTAGGGACCCTGTTACCATACCAAAGCAAATCAGAATAACATCTATATGCTTCTTCATACCTATTCTCTATGGCAAGCTCGAGCTGCTCAATTGCCTTATCATTATCCTGAGGGTACATGTCTCCATTTAGATAGCAAAGAGCCATTCGGAAATAGCATAATCCGGACTTATGAGCGTAGAACTTCTCAAACCACTGCTTCGCCTTTGTCAAATCTTTCTGAACTACAATTCCTTCATGATAGTAAGAACAGATGGTGTACTGGGCCTGCTCATCATCAAGATTTGCGGCTTTTTCAATATAATACAAGCTCTTTTGAGGATCAGCTTCGACATATTTCCCATTCAAATAGAAATCTGACAAAGCTCTCATTGAAGTTGTATAGCCTTTTTCAGACGCTTTTTCCAACCACTTGAAACCATTCTCCTTGTCATTCTTCTGTTCAAGATAGAAAATGCCAAGATCATTCATTGCTGCAGGGTGACCCTTCATCGCTGCTTTAA
>JAKSJT010000367.1 GCA_024402125.1 Bacteroidales bacterium | reverse complement strand
CCCATACGTTTCCGCTCATATCATATAGGCCGAGCTCGTTTGGCTGCTTCTGCCCTACTGGATGAGACTTGCCTTCGCTGTTGCCGTCATACCAAGCCACCTTGTCAATATCATCGCTACCAGAGTACTCGTACCCTTTTGAATACTTGCCACCTCGACAGGCATACTCCCACTCAGATTCTGTAGGAAGGCGGTAGCTCTTTCCCGTAAGCTCGTTAAGTTTAGTGATAAACGCTTGGCAATCATTCCAACTGACCTGTTCTACTGGTAAATCATCTCCTTGCATTTGGGAAGGATTGTCCCCCATCACCTCTTTCCAGAGTCTCTGAGTGACTTCGTACTTACATATATAGAAACTTCCAGCATCTGACTCAACATAGACCATATCACTGGCAAGTTTATCAAATATGGATAGTTCATGAGAGCTAGAAGCATCTGTCTGTACCTGGGGCAATTCAGAATCATTACCACCAGTGAGATATGCGTTTTTCTTATTGTTCGTACAACATATAACCATCAAGGAAAAGATGGTTAGAAGGACATAATTTCTCATAGGCACATCATAGGTCGGATTAAGGATGCACAGCAATCTTAATAACGCCATCAAGCTTGTTTTCGAAGATTCTGTAAGCCTCATCAATATCACACAGATTGAAATGATGAGTAATAAGAGGAGTTGTGTCAATAAGTCCCTTCTCGATCAGTGACAGAATCTCCTCGCAGTCACAGCCATCCACTCCACCTGTCTTGAATGTAAGGTTCTTTCCGTACATATCAGGAAGAGGCAGAACCTGAGCCTCATCGTACAGCGCAACAACAGTCACTATTGCATTAGGTCTTGCACACTCATACGCAAGTTTGAATGTATCTTCAGCACCGGCAACCTCAAGTACTCTGTCTGCTCCACCATGCTCGCTTTCTTTCCTAACATACTCTTTACACTCTTCCGGTGTACATACCAGAACAGTTGGATAGTACTTCTTTACAAACTCTCTTCGCTCTTCTGACTTCTCACACACGATGATCTTCTTAGGGTTCTTAAGGACCACGCAAGCTAAAGTGCAGACTCCAGTTGGACCTGCGCCAATGATAAGAACAGTATCATCTGATGATATTTCGCTAATCCTAGCAGCCCAGAATCCTGTAGCCAGTACATCTCCGACAAAAAGGGCTTGCTTATCAGTCACATTATCTGGAATCTTGTTAAGTCCCTGATCCGCATGAGGGACTCTCACGAACTCTGTCTGACCTCCGTCGATACGGCAGCCAAGAGCCCAGCCTCCATCAGGATCAGTGCAGTTGTTCACATACCCGTTCTGGCAGAAGAAGCACTCGCCGCAGAATGTCTCCACATTGACTGTGACCCTGTCTCCAGGCTTAACATTAGAGATAGCAGAACCTACCTCCTCAACGACTCCGACCATCTCATGACCGACTGTTATGCCTGGAACAGCACGAGGCACGCTTCCATGCTTAATGTGAAGATCACTTGTGCAGATACTGCCAAGAGTCACTCTCACAATAGCATCTTTAGGACCCTGGAGCGAAGGTCTCGGTTTATCGATAAGTTCGAATTTTCCCTTTTCTATGTAGGTGTATGCTTTCATTTTGACATATGAGCTATTTGATTTCGCTGGCAAAAGCGGACATCTTCTGACCGATTTCGTCGCGAACTCTCCTAAATTCCTTCAGTACCTCTTCATCACTTCCAACAAATGCATCCGGATCATCAAAGCCGATATGCAATCTCTTCCCTACTTCACCAGCAAAGACAGGACATGTCTTCTCTGCATTACCACAAACGGTAATGACATAATCCCATGGATCTTCTGTGAACTGGAATACAGACTTAGGAAGAGCATTGTTGATATCAATACCCACTTCCTCCATCACAATCTTTGCTAAAGGATGTACTTCCTGTGCCGGATTGATTCCAGCGGAAGCGACTGTCCAGTCTGGAGCAAACCTTCTCAGCCACCCCTCAGTCATCTGGCTTCTACATCTGTTTCCAGTACAAAGAACTAGAATTCTCATAACTACAACTCTATTTTAAAGACCGGAACATTGAATGGGCAAGCTGCGCCCCTGCATTGATTGTTCATCGCACTTCGCGAACAGACCACAGATTGCGGTTTAGTCATATGAACTCCCAAATGCTCTGCTGCGAAATCAACAGCTGTCAGCACAGCAATGTATGAATCTCTCTTGCAGCATCTAGGCCCACCATGCATTGATATCTTCTCCAAGGACTTGGAAGTCATAAGGTTGCTAAGGCTCCATGCCTTTGTTGCAAGTGGAGAGCTCTTGGTTACGATACTGACAAACATACCGGTACTTATGCCTGCTCCACACGCTCCCCAGTTACCACAGGCTCCGCCAGGAACCTGTTTTGCTCTTCTTACCATCTCGTCAAGAGCGGGTTTAAGATTGACTTCTCCTCCTGCATTATGATACGCTGTCAGAAGTGAAGCACCAACCATTACATGATGCTCCGGTCCATGCATATGACATGTAGGGAAAGACATCATCTTCTCCAGGATCTCAACAGGATCTGTTGACTTCTCTTCAAGACAAAGCCCTACAATGGCATCTACTCCACTTGTATGACACTCATCGCATACGTAATGTCCATTCTTGCAGTGGACATTATTGACATACTTCTTGTGGCAGATGGCGCACTCCATCTCCACAGGCTGATCGAAGTACTCCAATGGAGCACCACAGATGAGACATTCATCAGATTGCTTTGCCATCAATATCAAATTACAACAATCTTACTCTACAACAACTGCAGTACCAGATGCGGTAACCATGAGCATTCCGTTATCGGCACCAAGGACCTCGTAGTCTATGTCTATTCCGATGACAGCATTTGCTCCAGCCTCTTCTGCCCTTTTTGAGAGCTCATCAAGAGCCTGAGTTCTTGCTTCCATGAGTTCCTTCTCATATGTGTGAGATCTTCCTCCGACAAAGTTTCTGGCGACAGCAGCTAGGTCTTTAAACATATTGACTCCGCTGATCACTTCTCCGAACATAATGCCCTTGTACTCCTTGATCTCTTTTCCCTGTACTGTTGGTGTTGTAGTTAGTATCATAATCGATGTTTTTTAATAAAGTAGTATACTGATTAGCGTTACTTACAATCAAAAATACTAATATTTGGCGATTAAAATAGATAATATTTCGCTTTTTAATTTGTTTTAGAACAAAAGTTACTATATTTGCAACCCGAAACAAATGCGGAAATAGCTCAGTTGGTAGAGCACAACCTTGCCAAGGTTGGGGTCGC
>JAKSJT010000366.1 GCA_024402125.1 Bacteroidales bacterium | reverse complement strand
TCACACTTTTTTACCATATATTTGCATCCTTACGAAATTTTAGAACGAGAATTATATCAAAATATGGCATTTAACTTTTTGACACAAGAACTAGCGATTGACCTAGGTACCGCTAATACCGTCGTTTTCCAGAACGACAAGAAGGTATTGGACGAGCCTAGCATCGTTGCCCTTGACAGCCGCACAGGTAACGCCGTTGCACTCGGCGCTAGTGCTAAGACTATGGAAGGCAAGGAGAATCCTGGTATCAAGACAGTTAGGCCTCTTAGTAACGGAGTTATTGCTGACTTCAATGCCGCAGAGGCAATGATCAAGGGATTCATTAAGAAAGTAAACAATCAGAAGCATTCATTCTTCTCACCTAACCTCAGAATCGTTATCGGTATCCCATGTGGTAGTACTGAAGTTGAGAAGCGTGCTGTCAGAGACTCTACTGAGCACGTAGGAGGACGTGATGTATATCTAATCTACGAGCCAATGGCTTCTGCCCTTGGTATCGGTCTTGATGTAAACGCACCTAAGGGTAACATGGTAGTTGACATAGGTGGTGGTACAACTGAAATTGCAGTTATCTCTCTTGGAGGTATTGTTGTTCAGGATAGTGTACGTGTAGCTGGAAATGAGCTTACAAAGGACATCCAGGACTATCTCCGTCAGCAGCACAACATCCTTGTTGGTGATGTTACTTCTGAAAGAGTGAAGATCGCTGTAGGATCAGTTCTTCAGGAGCTTCCTGAGGATGAGGCACCAGAGCCAATCACAGTCAAGGGTAGAAACATCATGACAGCCCTTCCTATCGATACTGATGTCACTTATCAGGAAATTGCTCACTGTACTGACAAGACAATCGCTAAGATTGAATCAGCTATTCTTCATGTACTTGAGCAGACTCCTCCTGAGCTTTACTCAGATATCGTAGAGAATGGTATCTGGCTTGCAGGTGGTGGAGCTCTCCTCCGTGGTATTGCACAGAGATTCACAGAGAAAGTGAACATTCAGTTCCACGTAGCAGAAGATCCGCTTAGAGCTGTAGCTAGAGGTACATGTCTTGCTCTTAAGCATGTAGACAGCTACACATTCCTTATGAGATAATTGGAAGATTACCGATCTTTCAGACCCAATAAAAGCAGTTACAGATATTCCTGTAGCTGCTTTTTTATTATTGGGTAGAAAAATTTGACAGTAATTCGACATTATTTTTGACAATACTCTTGACTCGTACCTTACGTCATATCTTATCTTTGCACCTGTTAACATTCCAAGCGCTATGGAAAAGACAAAGTACAAAATCGGAGAATTCAGCAAGTTGGCACGAGTAACTGTGCGTACGCTTAGACACTACGAAGATATAGGGCTCCTCAAACCGGATATCGTGGACATGTGGACAGGATACAGGTATTACAGTCCGGGACAGCTGCAGAAGCTGCTATTCATCATCCAGCTCAAGGACCTGGGGTTCACGCTGTCAGAAATCGCCCTCCTATATGATGAAGACAGCCACTACCCTTCCGCAAGCGCGATTGAAAGCAAAATCAAGGATTGCGAGGCTCAGCTGGAAGATTTGCGCCGGCGCCATGCCCAACTGCAGGGGATTCTCTCAGAACAAAAGAAAAGAGAAAAGATGGATAAAATTTATTTTGACACACTGCCCGCTATCATAGTTGCGAGCAACAAGACCATACTGAAGAATTACGACGCCCTTGGTATGCATCTCTGTACAGTCGTAGGTCCGGAGATGGCCCGCCTCGGCTGCGAATGCCCTGAACCTGGCTACTGCTTCACGGTCGAGACCGCTAAAGAATACAAGGCCGAGAACTTCGAGATCGAGTATTGTGAGAAGGTTACTAGGATGGGTCAGGACTCAGACCTCATCAAGTTCAAACAACTTCCTGAAGTGAAAGAAGCTATCTGCATGAAAGTTTATGGTCCATACAGCAAGCTGCGTGAATCCTACATCGAGTTGTTCGCAGAAATCGCAAAACGTGGATACGAGATAGTAGACGCCCCTCGCGCCTGCTATGTGGATGGAATCTGGAACCAGGAAGACCCTGAGAAATGGCTCACAATCATTCAGGTGCCGGTTAGGCAACTATAAACCTTACCTTGACACATAGGTGCTCTACGCAGTTAGCGAAGGGCACCTTTTCTTGTGCCACTCATAGACTTATTCTTTTCGACGCAAAAAGATTCTTCACAAAGGAATACTTTACATCGAGAAGCCGCATTGCAACCCTGGATGAAGCACTTTTGGAACTTCTGAATCAAATAAAGAATAAAAAAAAAGACCGGTCAGACCGATCTCTTTCTTGTGCTGTTTGTATTACTACTCTACAACCTTCACCACTCCATAGGCCCTGTATTTCAGGCCCTTGCTGAAGTCGTCCTTGTCGTTCAGGATACCTACACCAACGCGCGATGTACCCACTTTGAGGCCTGTAACCATATATGTCTTGTCCAAGAAGCAAATGCCATCTTCGGTATTGATTATCTTGATGTCACTGAAATTTATGCCCTCACCAACGGTACCAGGGTGAAGCTGTACAGACTGGCCAACCTTCAAAGTGACTGATTCAGGAGTCATGGTGAGACCAGGTGTCTCTTTAAAACAAGAGGTTACGCAGAGTGCCATTGCACATAGCGCAAGAATAAAAATAATCTTTTTCATATGTTATATTATAAAATTGAACAAAGATATTACAATTTCGGTTCTCTTTGTCAAGATGACAACAAAATAGCCCTCTGAAAAGCGTCTTTTTTTTGGGGGGTCCCAAGCAGAATCGCCGTCGTATGTGGGTATATTTCCTTTAATAGATACTACTTTTCTTTGTGTTTGAAGAGAATCGTACTGTAAAAACGACCATGACTTATCCAATAATTAGATCTTCCAGGTCTACTTTTGGGACATAATGAATACCATCTTTTCGGTAATACTTATGGTCATCATTTTCCTTGATTGACAGCAGCTGTATCTTCTCTGCTCCCTTTCCAATAGCGAGAACAGCAAGCGGTTCCATCTCCAGATTAAGTGCTGACTTAATTCCTTCCTTATCAAAGGCACACATCATAAGACCATTAAGGCCCATCTCTACAGCCTTCAAGGTCATGCTCTGGAGAGATATTCCGAGATCTATATCAATGATCTTTGTTTCAGGAACAGATGTACAAACCACAATGAATGCTTCCGGTTCTGTTCCAGGGAAAGGAAGATGAAGTTCCGGAAGAGCAGCACCCATCTTGATAAGTGAATTGACTTTGTCGGCCTCCTCCCCTTTTGTCACAAGGCGGAAACGAAGTGCCTGACGATTGT
>JAKSJT010000365.1 GCA_024402125.1 Bacteroidales bacterium | reverse complement strand
ACAACACCCTCAGTCTTGCCACCTTCGATAGGCTCCTCTGTGATTGTGATAACTGTGCCTGTCTCCTTCTGGATCTTCTGGATTGTCTCACCACCCTTACCGATGATAGCACCGATGAACTCAGAAGCAACTCTAAGCTGCTCGATACGTGGAACGAATGGCTTGTAGTCCTCACGAGGCTCAGCGATTGTCTTCATCATTTCACCCATGATGTGGAGACGACCCTGACGAGCCTGCTCGAGAGCCTTAGCAAGAACATCGTAGCTAAGTCCGTTAACCTTGATATCCATCTGAGTAGCTGTGATACCGTCCTTAGTACCTGTTACCTTGAAGTCCATATCTCCGAGGTGATCCTCATCACCAAGGATATCTGTAAGGATTGCATATCTGTCGTTTGGTCTCTCCTCGTCTGTGATAAGACCCATAGCTACACCAGCAACTGGCTTCTTGATCTTAACACCAGCATCCATGAGTGCAAGACATCCACCGCAGACAGAAGCCATTGATGAAGAACCGTTAGACTCAAGGATATCTGATACTACGCGAACTGCATATGGGTTCTCTGGTGCCATTGGAATAACTGGCTTAAGAGCACGCATAGCAAGGTTTCCATGACCAATCTCACGACGACCAACGCCTCTCTGAGACTTAGCCTCACCTGTTGCGAATGGAGGGAAGTTATAGTGAAGAACGAACTGCTGGCTCTCCTGAACAAGAACCTCGTCCATTTCCTTCATATCCATCTTTGTTCCGAGTGTTACTGTAGCAAGAGACTGTGTCTCACCACGTGTGAAGATTGCAGAACCGTGTGCGCAAGGGAGATAGTTAACCTCGCACCAGATAGGACGAACCTCAGCTGTTGTACGGCCATCGAGACGGATGCCTTCATCGAGAATCATGTTTCTCATAGCCTCCTTCTCCTCAGCGTGATAGTAGCGAGCTACCATTGCAGCCTTAGCTTCCTGATCCTCCTCTGAGAGAGTAGCAAGGAAGTCAGCCTTGATCTGCTCGAATCCTTCTGCACGCTCTGTCTTTGGCTTAGCGCTCTTAGCGAGCTCGTAGCACTTGTTGTAGCAGAACTCGTGGATTGCTTTCTTGAGATCCTCATCCTCCTCATCGTGTGGATAGTCTCTCTTTACGTCATTGCCAAGCTCCTTGATGAGCTCCTTCTGAACGCGGCAGTGCTTCTTAATCTCTTCGTGAGCGAACTTGATAGCGCCGAGCATAACCTCCTCGCTAACCTCATTCATCTCACCCTCAACCATCATGATATTCTCCTCTGTAGCAGCTACCATGAGTTCGAGGTCAGCACTCTTCATCTCCTCGAATGTTGGGTTGATGCAATATTCGCCATTTATGCGGCAAACTCTAACTTCTGAAATAGGACCCTCGAATGGGAGGTTTGATGTTGCAAGAGCTGCAGAAGCTGCAAGACCTGCAAGTGCATCTGGCTGTGTGTCCTTATCAGCTGAGATAAGAGTTACGTTTACAAATACCTCAAGGTGGAAGTCTGCTGGCCAAAGAGGTCTGATAGGACGGTCAATCAAACGTGAGATAAGAATCTCGTAGTCTGAAGACTTACCCTCTCTCTTCATGAATCCACCAGGGAATCTACCTGCTGAGTAGAACTTCTCCTTGTAGTCTACTGTAAGAGGCATGAAATCTGTGCCTTCCTTAACTTCCTTAGCTGCACAAACAGTTGCAAGGAGCATTGTGCCACCCATCTTTACAACTGCAGAACCGTCAGCCTGCTTTGCGAGTTTGCCTGTTTCGATCTCGATTACCCTTCCGTCAGATAATTCGATCTTCTTGTTGATAATGTTCATTATTGTTTCATCTCCATCTGCCTCACCCTATGTGAGTCGTTTTAACTTTTCTATTCCTGTGATTCCAGTCTATGTTTATCCTCTGTCGCTGCGCAGATGGTTGTGTTACAGCGGGAGGAAGTGTGTTTTCAAAATAAAAGGGGGTATGCCTCAATTCTGAGACCTGCCCCCTTAGTTTTCGTCCTATCGTATTATCGACGGAGACCAAGCTCCTTAACGATGTTTCTGTATCTCTCGATGTCGTTCTTCATAAGATAATCAAGAACCTGACGTCTTTTACCTACAAGGCGGAGAAGTGAACGACGTGTTACAACGTCCTTCTTGTTCTTCTTCACGTGCTCTGTAAGGTGAGCGATACGGTAGGAGAATAATGCAACCTGACTCTCTGGAGAACCGGTGTCCTTATTAGACTTTCCGTACTTCGCGAAAATCTCTTGCTTTTTGTCAGCCATTAAATATTCAGCCATTTTACAAAAAATTAAGAGGTTAATAAATATGTAATTGCTATCCCGTCTGGAAAAGCGTGCAAATGTACGGATAAAATCCGACAAAGCAAAACAATCCGTGACAAATTCGTTCAGTATCACTATATTTGCTTTCCATATGCAGAAAATATATGACGACCCGGAAATAGGCGAGGTCCTCTTAGTCAAAAGTACTAGAGCAAAAAGACTTAGCATCAAGGTTCATCCCACAAAAGGAGTGAGGATGACAATCCCGTATTATGTACCATATTCCCAGGCCGTTCTTCTTTTTCAGCAGAAGCGTGATTGGGTTCTGGAGACCTATCAGAAAGTCAGACAGACGTATGCTCAAGGTTCTGACCCTCTTCCTCAGAACGAGTTTGAGGAGATTGTGGAAGAGTACCGTCAAAAGGCGAAAGAAACTCTTGTCCCACGCCTCCGTATGCTGGCCCAGAGGTATGGCTTTACAGTTAATAAAGTCACAATCAAGCATAATGCCTCCAATTGGGGAAGCTGTTCATCCAAAGGTAATATCAATCTTAATCTTAACCTTGTGAGGGTACCTCAGGTATCAGCTGACTATGTGCTTTTACACGAACTCTGTCATCTGAAGTACAGGAACCATGGTGAGGACTTCCACAGACTGCTTGAGAACCTTTGCTGTCAGCATATACTCTGGATGATCCAGGAGGAGAAGTCCCAGGATGCGACAACAGTTGCCCTTATGGCAAAAAAATCGCATGCTGCGTTCCCTGTGCAACATGCGATGGAAAAAGGTCTAAAGAATGTTCGGATTATTTAAGAAGCTCCATAGCCTGCTCGACTGTTAGAGATTCCTCTACGCAGAAGTTTCCCGACTTTGTTCTTTTCAGTGAATCAAGATGAGCTCCAGATCCAAGAGCCTCTCCGAGGTCTCTTGCTAGCGCCCTAATGTAAGTTCCCTTTGAGCAGGCAACTCTAATCTCAGCATGAGGAAGACCAAGAGAAGAGTTATCAGTGAGGTTAATCTTCGGGTTACTCTTTC
>JAKSJT010000364.1 GCA_024402125.1 Bacteroidales bacterium | reverse complement strand
AGCTAGAAGTATGGGTATTACTGTAAAAGGAGAATTCCCTGGTAAATAATTAAATATTCAATCAAGATGAGTAAACTTACAAAAAATCAAAAATTAGTTGACGGCAAGATTGAAGCAGGGAAGGCATACTCACTCACAGAGGCAGCACAGCTTGTTAAGGATATTACTTTCACAAAGTTTGATGCTTCTCTTGATATCGACATCCGTCTTGGTGTTGACCCTCGTAAGGCAAACCAGATGGTTCGTGGTGTAGTTTCTCTTCCAAATGGTACAGGTAAGGAAGTACGCGTACTTGCTCTTGTTCCATCTGATCAGGTTGCTGCTGCTACAGAAGCAGGTGCCGACTATGCAGGTCTTGAAGAGTATATCGACAAGATGAAGGGTGGTTGGACAGATATCGACGTTATCATCACTATGCCATCATGCATGGGTAAGATTGGTGCTCTCGGTCGTGTTCTCGGTCCTCGTGGTCTCATGCCAAACCCTAAGAGTGGTACAGTTACAATGGATGTTGCTAAGGCTGTACGTGAAGTAAAGCAAGGTAAGATTGACTTTAAGGTTGATAAGTCTGGTATCGTTCACACATCTATCGGTAAGGTTTCTTTCTCTGCCGAGAAGATTGCTCAGAACGCTCAGGAGTTCATCAATACTATTATCAAGCTTAAGCCTGCTACTGCTAAGGGTACTTACATCAAGAGCATTTATCTTTCTAGTACAATGAGTAAGGGTGTCAAGATTGACCATAAGTCAGTTGAATAATAAATTTTGATATCACTTATGAAGAAAGAAGATAAAAGCGCACTTATAGATAGTTTTGTTGAACTTCTCAACAACTATGCACACTTCTACATTGTAGATGTAACAGCTCTTGATTCAACTACTACAAGTAACCTTCGTCGTGAGTGTTTTAAGAACGAAGTTAAGCTTCAGGTTGTTAAGAATACACTCTTCGTAAAGGCACTTGAAAAGAACGGTTTCGATGTTGCTTCATTGAATGATTCACTCACTCAGACAACAGCAATCATGTTCTGTAATACAGCTAACAAGCCAGCTCGTATCATCAAGGACTTCGGTAAGAAGAACAATGGTATTCCTGGTCTTAAGGCTGCTTATGCAGAAGGCATGACTTACGTTGGTGCAGAAAACCTCGATACTCTCTGTGCTCTCAAGAGCAAGAACGAACTTATTGCAGATGTTATTGCAGCTCTCGAATCACCAATTATGAACGTGCTTAGCGCACTCGAGAACCGCGAAGAAAAGGCTGCTGAGTAATTAGAAACAAAAAATATTAACTATTTAATAAAATATTAAGAAAATGGCTGATATTAAAGCTATCGCTGCTGAGCTCGTTGCGCTCACAGTACAGGAAGTAATCGATCTTAAGAACGAACTTAAGGAAACTTATGGAATTGAGCCTGCTGCTGCTGCAGTTGTTGTTGCTGCTGGTGGCGAAGGTGGTGCTGCTGCTGAAGAGAAGACATCATTCGATGTTATCCTCAAGAGCGCAGGTGCTGCTAAGCTCGCTGTTGTAAAGGCTGTTAAGGAGGCTTGTGGTCTTGGTCTTAAGGAGGCTAAGGATCTCGTAGATGGCGCTCCTGCTGCACTTAAGGAAGGTGTAGATAAGGCTGCTGCTGAAGCTCTCAAGACTGCTCTCGAGGCAGCTGGTGCTGAGGTTGAGATTAAGTAATTTATCACCTTACGTTATAGTGGTTAAGAATCCTCTGGTAGAGGGTTCTTAACCTTTTTGTGTCTTTTAGGCAAGTAAATTTTTCTGGATTTTCTAGAACTGTCTAGAATGTCTGGATATTCTGGTCTTTCTAGGATTTCTAGTAAAAACAAAATAATAATCAGATGTCACAAATCATCAACAACCGAGTAAACTTTGCTTCTGTAAAGAACCCAATGCCTTACCCAGATTTTCTTGATGTTCAGTTGAAGAGCTTCAAGGATTTCCTTCAGTTGGACACTCCACCTGAGAAGCGTAAGAAGGATGGTCTTTACAAGGTGTTTGCAGAGAACTTCCCTATTGCTGATACACGCAATAACTTTGTTCTTGAATTCTTGGATTATTACATTGATGCTCCAAGATATTCAATCGAAGAGTGTTTGGAGCGTGGCTTGACTTATAGTGTGCCACTTAAGGCTAAGCTTAAGCTCTATTGTTCTGACCCAGATCATGAGGACTTTGACACTGTCATCCAGGACGTGTTCCTTGGTCCAATTCCATACATGACTGATAACGGAACGTTCGTTATTAATGGTGCCGAACGTGTCGTTGTCTCTCAGTTGCACCGTTCTCCAGGTGTATTCTTCGGCTCAAGAGTTCATGCTAATGGTACTCCATTGTTCTCTGCTCGTATTATTCCTTTCAAGGGTTCTTGGATCGAATTTGCTACAGATATTAACAATGTAATGTACGCTTACATCGACCGTAAGAAGAAGTTGCCTGTAACAACTCTCCTTCGTGCTATCGGTTTTGAATCAGATAAGGACATCCTTCAGATATTTAATCTTGCAGAAGAAGTAAAGGTTACTCAGAAGAGTCTGAAGTCATTGAAGGGACGTCAGCTTGCAGGTCAAGTTCTTCAGTCTTGGAATGAAGACTTTGTAGATGAAGATACTGGTGAAGTTGTTTCTATCGAGCGTAATGAAGAAATCCTTCCACGTGAAACAGCTATTGATGATGAAGCAATCGAAAAGATTCTTGAGTCTGGTGTAGAGACAATCCTTGTTCACCGTGATGAAACAAGTGCTAAGGATTATGCAATTATCTTCAATACTCTTCAGAAGGACCCTTCTAAGTCTGAAAAAGAAGCTGTAACTTACATTTATCGTCAGCTTCGTAATGCAGATCCTGCAGATGATACATCTGCTCGTGAAGTTATCAATAACCTTTTCTTCTCAGAGAAGCGTTATGATCTTGGCGATGTAGGTCGTTACCGTATTAACAGAAAGCTTAATCTTTCAACAGATCCTGATGTACGAGTTCTTACTAAGGAAGATGTAATTGAAATCATCAAGTATCTTGTAGAACTTGCTAACTCAAAGGCTGTTGTTGATGATATTGACCACCTCTCAAATCGTCGTGTTCGTACAGTTGGTGAGCAGCTTGCAAATCAGTTTGCAATCGGTCTTGCTCGTATGAGCCGTACTATTCGTGAACGAATGAACGTTCGTGATAATGAGGTGTTCACTCCTACAGATTTGATTAACGCTAAGACAATCTCAAGCGTAATCAATTCGTTCTTCGGAACAAACCCACTTTCACAGTTCATGGACCAGACAAACCCACTTGCTGAGGTTACTCACAAGCGTCGT
>JAKSJT010000363.1 GCA_024402125.1 Bacteroidales bacterium | reverse complement strand
CAGGTATATGATGGGAGTTTTCAAAAAAAATTGTTAAATTCTTCAGGAATTGCAGCGATCATGTTTCAACAGAATGGAATTCAAACGATTGATGTGGAAGACCTCTAAAACTGCAGAAAATGTTTTGCTATATATAAAATTAAGCAGAAATCCTGTTGACAACAATGCTTGAAAAAGCTTAAATATTTACAGTTTCATTAAAGTAATTTAAAGAGACCGGCTTGCCGAGTCTCTTTTTTTATGAACGGAGGAATATGCTGACAAGCGATTCAAAGACAAAGAAACTGTTCCAGGACATTGAAGCTCTGATGGAAAGTCTTGAATTGAAGACTGTTGAAGTAGCTGCCAATGATCAGAAGAACTCCAAATCCATGCGAGTAGTTCTTGCCAAGGCAGGAGAGGAGATAACAACTGATGATCTGGAAAAAGCCTACAACATCATCTATCCAAGATATGAAATCTTGTCTGGGGATAGAGATTTGACTCTTGAAGTATCCAGCCCAGGAATGCAGAGGAACTTCAAGGACACCTTGGAATTTGATGTATTCAAAGGAAAGTCTGTACGTGTCTATTCTGTTAAGAATTCCTGCTACGTCACAGGCAAGATTGCATCATCCGATGAAAAGGCCGTAACACTCGAAAATTATCTGATTGAAGATAAAAAAGAAACAGGAGAATCCATCACAATTGATTTTTCTGATATAGCCAAAGCAAAACTAGAATGTAGATGGGAGGACAAGAATGATTGACTTAACTAATGAAATAAATTCCACGATGCTTGAAAGAGAAATGACTTTCTTCGAAGTCAAATCCATCATCAAGGACATGCTGAAGAGTGCCTACAAGAGAAAGTTTGGTACTGATGAAAATGCTGAAGTCAAGTTCTTCGAAAAGGGCGAAAGAAACAAGAGATACTACGTTGAGATGTTCGCAAAGAAGCTCGTTGTCGAAGAGGAGAACTACTATAATGAAGTGACAGAAATCCCTCTAGATGAAGCTGTTGAAGTTGCAGGTGATGAAGTTGAAGTCGGTGACGAACTGGAAATCTCCCTCAATCCAAAGACATTCGAGTACTCCGCTGTCCAGTCTGCTAAACAGAGAGGCCAGCAGGTTTCCAAGGAAATGACAGATGACAAGACCTTCATCAAGGCAAAGTCCATGGAATTCTCCTTGATCAAGGGTGAACTTAAGAAGATTGGAAAGAATAATGCAGACTGGTTGGTCGACATTGGTTTTGGTGATGAAAATCTTGCCGTCTTCCCAGTCAGAGGACAGTCTCCAAGACAAACCTCTGAAACGGGTGACACCATTCGCTTCTATGTTGAAAAGGTTGATAGAGGGGATGAAATTGTCACTAAGGATAAAGCTGGAAAGACAAAGAAAAAGAAGAGAGGTGTCAAGATCTCTCTTTCCAGAAGTTCCAAGGAATTCGTCAAAGCTCTTCTTGAAGCACAGCTTAGAGAAGAAATTGAAAACGGAACTGTCGTTATCAAGGCTATGGCTAGACAGGCTGGTATCAGAACAAAGGTTGCTGTTGATACAAAGAAGTCTGATGTGGATCCTGTAGGTGCAACAGTTGGTAAGGCTGGCGCTAAGATCATCACCATCATGAACGAAATCGAAGGTGAAAAGATTGATGTCGTCAGATACAACGATGATCCAATCGTCTTCATCGCTAATTCCTTGATCCCAGCACAGGTTCAGAGAGTTGTTGAAATTGACCCTCAGAGCAAGTATGCCGTTGCCATCGTTGATGACTCCCAGCAGGGTATTGCCATCGGTCAGGGTGGTGTCAACGTCAAGCTTGCTAAGACTCTTTGCGACTGGATCATTGATGTCAAGACTAAGACTCAGTTCAATGAAATGGATCAGACACAGATGATTCAGGAACAGGTCAGCTCTCTCTTCAAGCCAGAAACAGAATCTGACTTTGCACCTGAAACTGTTGTGGAAGAACCAGTTGCTCTCACCAATGAGCAGATCGGTATCGCAGCTGATGAAACTCCAATTGCTGACATCGGTCTCAGTGCATCCCTGGTCAAGAAGCTTCACGATGCAGACATCTGGTCTATCGAGGAATTCTTCGAATATACAGATGAAGAACTTCTTGAAAGAGATATCACCGCAGAAGAAATCGAAACAGTTCGTGGTAGCGTAGAAGTTGTTACAGAAGAAGACGTTGCTGAAGAATTTGAATGCCCAGTCTGCCATGCAATGGTTCCAGCTGGTTCCAACGTCTGTCCAAATTGTGGTACTGAATTCGAATTCGAGTAAGAGATAGGATAGTAAAAAGGTTCATATGACAGAAGAAAAGAACAAAGTTACTGTAAACATCATTAAAAAAGCACCTGTACAACCTACTGTGAAGGAAGCTGCCCCAGCTGCTGATGAAACAGAAAAGAAGAAGGTTGTGGTCAAGATCAAGACACAGGTGAAACCTGTCGTCAAGCCAGTGGTAAAGGTTAAAGAACCATCCACCCCGGTATCTGCACCAGCTTCTCCTGTTTCTCCTGCTGCATCGACAGCTCCAAAAGCTGCTCCTGCAACACCAAGGGTCGCAGTCGCACCTCAGACCTCAGTTGCTCCTAAGGCAAAGGCTCCAGAACAGAAGCCTCAGCCTCGTGTTGCAGGACAAGTCAATGGTGTGAAGGTTGGCGTCATCAAGAGTAATACTCCAACAACTCCTGCAAAGAACAATGTGATTGATGGAAAGAGCTATATGGCTTCCACCAATCACAATGCAAACACAAGAATTCAGAGCACAATCCATAGTGGTCCAGTTATCATCCGTGCTACCGAAACTCCTGCAGAAACAACAACTCCTGATCCTCAGAGAAGAAGAGTTGCAGGTGTTGTCGGTGGAAGACCAACCGGTCCTAGATTCCAGAATGGCCAGAGACCTCAGGGTGGTCATCGTAACTTCCAGAATGGTGAAAGACCTCAGTTCAATAGAGAAGGATTCAACCGTGATGGACAGAACGGTGGTTTCCGTCAGGGTGGAAGAAGCTATACTCCACCAGAAAGAAATGGTCAGCCTGGATTTTCTCGTCCAAATGGTCAAAGACCTAATGGTTTTGTTCCACGTGGCAATGGTCCAAGACCTCAGATGGGTGGCGCAGCTCCTGTTGAACTGAACCAGAAGAATGGTGCTAAGAAGTTCAATCCTTCCTCAAAGAAGAAGGACAGGGACAACAAGTACCAGAAGGATGAAGAACTCGACTTTGCATTCCAGAAGAAGAAGCGTGAAGAGATGAAGCTTGCTGCTGTTCCTTCCAAGATCGACATCATGGAGAACATCATCGTTGCAGACCTTGCAAAGAAGATGAACCTC
>JAKSJT010000362.1 GCA_024402125.1 Bacteroidales bacterium | reverse complement strand
AGCCAATAAAATTGTTTTCTTAAAAAATACCATAACTTCAAGTTCTATTATTGTTTACACTATAAACACATTATATGCTTCTGTGCTCCTTCCTGCCAAAGCGGAAGAGCTTAGCCCATCTGCTCTTATCTTCATAACCATAACCATAGCCATAGCCATAGCCGTAGCCATAACCACCATGCGCTATGTCGGAGCCATATCCATAACTGTAGTGGAGACTGCGGGGAGAGAATTGCGAAAGCAGTTCCAACGGGTTGGGGGGCACAGGCCCACCGAAGATTATGTCAAGATTAGCGCTGATGTTTGACTTGTTCACCAATGATTTCAAATTGTCGGTCCTCCCGAGAAGATATGAAACCACGGTCTCTTTGACTTGAGAACGTTCAAGTCCGAATATGCGTCCAAGGGCGGGTTTGCGGATATCCATACCCACAAGGAGTACCTTTTTCCCCTGACAGGCAAGGGAAAGTGCCAGATTGGAGGCAACAAAAGACTTTCCTTCACCCGGAATGGAAGAAGTGACCTGGAGCACCTTCACCTTCGGCAGATACTGAAGGTTAGTTCTAAGCATTCTGAACGATTCGGAACAAGGATCTCTTCCTTCCATCGGCAGCAAATCGCCTGTACCTTTAGATTTTTTTGCAAGAACCGCAATCACAGGAAACTCAATACGGCTCGTGATATCAAACTTAGTCTCCACCTTAGTCCTCATCCCCATCTTTATAAGGTGGAATACAGGCGCAACAAAAAAACCTATCAGCAAGGCAATAAGGTATATCTTCCCCCTGTCCGGGGATACCGGGGACGAAGAGCCGAATGCCGACTCAAGAATCCTGTAATTGTCCGGCAAGGAGCACATTGCAATCTGCACCTCCTCTCGTTTCTGCTGAAGCATCTGGTAGAGAGGCTCGATGACATCAACCTTACGGCTCAACTGCTGCATCTGAAGCTGTTGGGTAGGAAGGTTTTCCATCTTTTTCTTAGAAGTGTTAATCCTTCTGCATATCTCAGCCTCACGCAGAGAATACACCCTCTGCAGATTGGCTATCGTAGCACTCAGGCTCTTTCTCTCGCCGCTGATCTGAGTGTTAAGGCTCAGCACCCTGGGATTGTTTTCGCTTGAACTGGACACCATCCTTTCCCTTTCGGTCACAAGTTGGTTGTACGAGTGAATCACATTGGTAAGCCCCAAGTCACTTATTCCCATATTCTCCGGGATGATGCTGTACGCATTCTTGCCTTGATCCGTGAGGTACTCGGAAATCATATCAAGAACCTGCATCTGGAAACGGACCTCATTGAGCTGCTCCTGTTCCCTTTGATCGGAGGAAATCACCACTCCGGTCTGTGATGATATATCCACAAGCGATTGGGATTTCTGGAAAGAACTGTAATTTGATTCAGCGGCTCCCAGTTCCCTTGATATACCCTCCAAACGTTCATTCAAGAAGGCAAGAGACTTTTCGTTTGCCAGATTGGCATAAGCCTTTGCCTCGCGGTCGGCAACGTTGATAAGAGTATTGAGAATATCTCTGGCGCGATCAATGCAGACATCCTTGCAGGTGAGGATTATCACGTCGCTCATTTTGGTCTTATTGTTCTTATAGTCCGCAGAGATATTCTCAACAAAAAAAGTAGCAGCGGATTCGGGGTTAACCCAAGTGCAATAGTAGTTCAGGTCCTCACTGATCTGAGCTTTGAAGCGGGCATTGAGCGTAAAAGTTATGCCATTTATGGCAACAGGCACCCCATAGCGACAACTTCCTTCCGGCAGTTTTGCATCCTCACCGTTTATCTCCAGGCTCTTTATGTCGTAGTTGTCTTCGCCACAGGCTTTAAACCTGACATTAATGCTGACAGGATGCATAGATTCCGGCATCAGCTCGTCGAAAGCAAGCTCAAGGACAAAAGGAGAGTCGTTGTAGTATTCCTGAAGATTATTTCCGAAACCTTTCGAAAAAGAAAACGGAGACTTGGAGCCGAAATACCTTGTGTTCAAATTAATCTCGTCAACGACTTTGCGCATCACCGACGGACTGGTAAGAATAAACATCTCGTTGGCAAAATGCTCCATTCCCCTGCTTCCCGGATTATAAATTCCAACCAGATTCATTTCCGGAGCACTTTTCGATGCATCATTGAGCATCAGCCAAAGTTCCTGCTGATAGACCGGTTTCATCATCTTCACCGTCATAGAAGCCACAACGGCTGCAATAGCCATACAGCCCAGAATCCATAGCCGCAGTCTCCATACAAGCGCAAATATCTCACGGAAAGATGTAATGCCCCTTTGTGTTTTATTGCTATTCTTCATAATATTTGATTATTTTCTTCCAACGATTGCCAGGATTGTTGCAACTACTGCCAGGGTAGACGACACAGAGGCGACAATAGAAGTCCATACTCCAGCGGAGTTCGTTGCAGTTGCAACCCTGCCCGGGCTTGGCGGTATATAGAGCACGTCATTCTGCTGAAGGAAAAAATAGGGAGAATCGAGCAGATGGCTATCCCTGAGGTCCAGCGTATGATGGACAATCCTCCCATCTTCTTCGCGTATCAATAAAATGCCGTCTCTTTCTGCGGTAAGCGACAGATCCCCCGCCATAGAGAGAGCCTGAAGAACGTTAACCTTTTCAGAGCCCATAGTGTATGTACCGGGAGACCTAACCTCCCCGATTACCGTGACTTTATAATTCCTGAAGGACACATAAACGATAGGATCCTTAACGTCCTTCCCAATCTCTGATGCCAGATACTCCACCAGCATTTTTCTGGTCATTCCTTCAACATGGATCTTGCCTATGATAGGGAAATCAATGTTCCCGTCCGGGTCCACCAGATATCCAAGAGTGGAACGTTCAGGATCGGCATTGCCCCCTGTACCGTTTGCGAAGTCGTGAAGTGAGAGGTTATATGGCGCAATGACACTCTTGTCGGGCCCCGTAACCACTATTGTGAGGATATCGTCCTTCTTGATGACAGCCTCATATTTAGTCGTCAACTTCTCCAGTTTGACCTTATCGATATCCTGAAAATACAGAATATCCTTAGGCGTAGCGCAACTTGTGACAATCCACGCCACAAGAGCCACTAATAATAATCTTATTGATTTCATTGGTAGTAAATATAGTAAATACCTTATTATGCTAAGCAATCATATAGCAGAAGAATAATAGCATTGAAGCCTTATGGCCTCGGACTCCGAGTCGAATCCGGACTCTTTCAGTTCTGAAGAATAGTCCCGTCTTATCGGGATGTTATCGAGAGTAGCGGGTATTATATCATCGGCCCAGTCTTCAGCAGTTAATGTCAAATCTATAAATCTTTGAATTTAAA
>JAKSJT010000361.1 GCA_024402125.1 Bacteroidales bacterium | reverse complement strand
AAGATGGACTATATCTACGTCTTTGGTGTAAGGGAAAAGTCCGTTTGGGATCATACGCATATTCAGACTCTTTTTAAGGGCCATTCATACTGGAATGATGGTCTTTCACTTGTTCCGACAGGTACTCCAACCAATGATATCGATGGATTCAGAAAAGTAGAGAGTCCATCTGAGGAGGAAATGATAGAACTTAAATACAAGCTGGAAATCCTTGAAGAGGGCAGGAATCGTAAGAGAAATTCTGACACTGTAGAAATGTGCGAGTATTTAGGGATAAGCTATGAAGACAGTAACTTCTCAAGGGCTATCAATCAAGATAAGGAAGATCTTCATGACTTCTATATCGCTGCACAGGTACTATGGAGTCATTTTATCAACAAGATGTTCTCGGATATTATGGAACCGGTAGCACAGGGGGATGATCTTGTAAAGTATTTGGCGGAATTCTTCCAACCATATGTAAACGCCAGAGGTTTGTTCCCAGTGTTCAGAATTGGTGACCAACCATATGGTATTGTTCCTGTAACTGATTTTGAGAACCTTAAGTTCTCGATATCCAATTTGTCAGGTGCATATTTAAGAATGTTTTATGATACAGCTCTTGCAATCGGAAAGAGATGGACTGAGATTAAGAATTACAACCCTCTTTGTGCAGAGACTCTCAAGGGCAGCACCAGTAACAAGCGGTTCTTTGAGATGATGGCTCAGACTCCCCATTCAATGAGTGTGTCAAACCGTTTCTATTACACAGGAGATGGTCCTGTTAAGAAGAACAAGGAGGATATCTGGCTGCTTGATATGTTGGATAAGATGGGCCTTTATGGTGCAGTTCCAGTTAAAGATTCATCAGTAAAATATGATATTTCTGAACTTGTAGATTCTGTTAAAAAGGCTCTTCCTCATCTTGATGACTGGAATGCTGAAAGTCTTGTGTACGAGTTCATGGATGTCTTCACATACAGAATTGATGCATGGTATACAGCTATGGTCAAGTACTGCCTGGATAAGAACATTGCTATTACAGGAAGATCAAACACTCCTGCAATAGGTTGTTTCGGTTGGGTTTTCGACCTTGAATACGGCACCAGAAACAAGACAGATGAGAAGGGTGAGTTCATACTTGCTCCTTCAGTTCAGCATGCACTTACAGCGGCTGTTCTTAGAAGTTCATATCTCCAGACCAAGGGTGATACTCTGGATTCTCATATGTGTATCAACCTCTCGTCAATGAGAGCTCGTCAGGCTCTCAGAATGCTTGATGGCATCAAGTCAGGAATGTCAACCGGTCTTATATTGGGAGCAGATCTTGAGAGATATCTTCATGATGCATACAAGGTACAGAAAAGGGAAATGGACAAGTATATCTACCCTCTAAGACGTCTATTCCCTCAGACAGTGGATATAAAGGCGGAAGATAAGAGAGCCGAAGATTATAACCTTCAGGTGATTAATGGAGAGTCGTTGTTGAATTCGATTCTTCCTAAATGGGACAACAAGGGTAAGCTTTCCGAGTGGATGAAGTCTCATGCAACTGAACTTCCATGGTTCAATGCTCTTGTCAAGGAGTCTGGAATGCCAACTTCTGATAAGCTGGTTCTTTTCAATCTCATTGAAAGGATACTGGATTCATATGATGCACTTAATGACCTTCTTCTCGCAGAGGGCGTTCACCGCCTTGTCGCAGGTGACAAATCTTCATATGCCGCTATTTCGAATTTCATGTCAAAGGGCTCAGGAAATCTTCCTTCTCCAGCGATTCTTGATACACCTGTTGAGTATGTCGTTGTATCACAGAAGGTATGATTTGCTCTACCTCATGTTGTACTTGAGGACTTGAACGTAGATGAATCCAGAAGTATTCTTGTCAAGGCTGATCCTTCAGTGAATGCATGGCTGAATGCTCAGATTGGATCAATGGACTGTATTTTCTTCTATGTTGATTACTGCAACAAAAATGGCGAGCGGAATTTCTTCAGGGCAACACTTCAGGAAATTGGAATCAAACCGGTAGAGTACCTTCAGATGACAAAGAACTCCAATATCCGTGAGATAATCCTTGAACTGATGTGGAGACAAGCAAGGTCCAAGTATGACGGAACTGTCAGGATCCTGACTGGTGATCCTGAGGAGCTGAAGGTGGGTGAGATCCTCCCGGAGAACAATTACTTGCTCGCAATGTCATTATATGAGTTCGATCTCGTTGCTGAGTCCCTTTCTGGTATTCTTTCACGATCTAGAGAACTTAGGGCAAGTGATATCTTCCCTAATTATCTCAATGACTCAAATGAAGAGGACTTCATGGACATTGAGGAACTTAAATCCAGATACTGCAGTGTCTTTACTCAGATGACTGGTCTTCTGGGTGATATGAAAACGGTAGCAAACTCTTTGGAGGGTAAGCCATACGCTACAGATAAACAGCTTGTTGTCATGTATAAGCTGATGACTCACTGTGCATGTGCAGGCATGTACAATGAAGTGATACCATTTGATTCGAGCCTGTTCGTATCTGATCTTGATCTTGTTTACCAGAGACATATGTTTGACAAGGGTCTAGAGAAACAGAAGAAGTTCTTCGAGCAGTTCGTAAGTGCTACTCTGGTTCTGGAAGACAAGATATCAAAGGCAAAGGAGATTGCTGATCCTGATTCAGATAAGGCATATGCTTCATCGGAGTATATTGACGCGGTGAGAGAACTGACCCTTAAGGATCTTAGGGTTATCTGTCATTTCGATCTTAACAAGTACTCTGGAGAAAACATGAGTCCGTTTATGTACGGTCCATATGCAGCTCTAGCTGAGAACTATTTGAACTCAGGAAACTTCAAGGAAGATGCCTTGAATGAATGGATTGGTGAGATTTCGGAAGTTCGTCCTGGCATGCATCTTCTTCAGCAGCTTAGAATGCTGAACAGCTGTAGAGGTTCATTGCTGCCAAGGACCGGAGTCGGTATTTATCAGACTCTTGCGGGTGATGGTGCAAATAAAAAGTATAGTTCGGAATGGCTTGGATGGAAGGTATCATCAGAGGCTGTTCTCAATGATGCAGATTCACTTATTCTTTTCAATAATGAGAATTTCAACAGGATGCGCTGCAATAGTGGTCTTGTTATGGATTCATGGCTTGAGTACATTCCTTACAGAAAGCAGACTGCAGGTATGGTATTCCGTTGTGATGTTCCGGACGCTGAGTCGCCTCAGGCTCTGCTTCTTGCTGTTCATCCTGAATGTGGACTTGCAAAGCAGTCTAAATGGACAGGTTCACACATCTTCAATATCCTTCAGTCTGCTAAAGAACTCATGCAGATAAGGACTGTCGATCCTGACTTGATAGCGA
>JAKSJT010000360.1 GCA_024402125.1 Bacteroidales bacterium | reverse complement strand
TGACATATCCTTCAACGATTCCGTTTGATGTATCAAGGTCTATGGCATTGTTCACGGCCTTGATATCCATTTTTATTCCATAAGCGAAAGACTTCAACTCGGATATGGGCGATTGGGCATATGAGTCAAGCCAAGTTTTGAGAACACCCTTATCGTCACCCATGATGGCACCGTAGAAAGCCGAGGCAGCGTTATAGGTGTCTCTGAACCAGCCAAAGGATTGTAGTTTCTCGATCAGGGATTGCTCCTCTGACGTCATTCCTTTTCTTCTGATAGATTTATCAACGATTCCGGCAATCTGACGTATTGGAAGCAACGGTTCCCTCTTCTCGACTTTTGTCTCCTTCATCTTTTCAACCTCCGCCTTTGATCTGAACCCTTTATGCCCGTCGGATAGATACCGATAGTGATCATAAAAGGGAGTTAATGACCCTTGGAAGCCTTTGCCTCTTAACTCCAGGAAGATTTTGTGAAGATCCTTCCCATGCTTGTATTCTTCTTCTACATAAGAGTCATACAGATAATAGGGATGTCGTTCCTTGCCTGCTCGCTTGGGCAATGATTCCCACGCCATATATTTTCTGACAGTTTGTCTGGCTATGCCCAACTCTTTGGATATTTGGGCGATATTGCGCCCGGAGGCCTGCAGTTCCTTGACCTCGTTGAACATCGTCTGACGCGAGTCTGTAATATTAGATTCGCTGTCATGGCGCATTGACTTCCTGCAGTCATCGTAATGCGAGCCGATTATTTTGACAACGCAGTCAGACATATTCTTTGTAAGGTGGAAGCGGTCAGCCACTTCTGTAATATTCCTCTCCGTGGCCGCAATCGCAGCCGAGTAGTCGGTAGACCTGTCCCTACTCACCAGTTTCACTTCCTGATGCTTCTCTAGCCATTGTTGGAAGCTCTCAGCTTCACGATCCCCCAGCAGGTCTATTACAGCCCCGGTTTCCATACTGACTATTATGCTCCCATATGTGACTCCTTTCCGATAAGCCCAGTCATCCACACCGATGTCCTTCACCTGCGGATGTTCTGGTATGGACATCCTATGCAGATCTCGAAGAACGGTGTCTCCGCTGACATTGATTCCAGTCGCATGGAGAAGTTTTCTTGCGGATTCGGAAGAACATTTCAGCCCATGTTGCGTTACAAGCATCTCACAACGACGTGTCCTGCGGCGATATCTGAAGATTTCATCTCCCGGTTGCTCTGCAAAAGTTTTTCTGCGACATTCAGGATTGGTGCAGAAGAACTTGCGCGATTCAAAGGTTATTATTACGCGGTGTCCTAAAATTGAAAGGTCAGATATCGTCCTTGTATATCGGCTGTGAACATGTCGGCTCCTTGACCCACAATATGGACACTCTCCGAATGGAAGCATACATCTCGCAAATAATCTGTATGTATCATCTATGCATTCCACTTGTTCCAATTGGATGCTGCTTGGACGATACAATGATGAGAGGTCTGCACTTGCTTCTGAATAGGGTTGGCATTGCGGTAAATTAATGGTAAATTCGCTGCCGTTAGGTGAATTACTCATTTCGTAAAACTTTAACTGTGGTAAGTATAAAGTTACGAAAAATCTATGTAAATACCTAATAATCAATTAGTTAAATTGCTTGAAAATCAATAATTTTCACTCTTTGGCTAATTGATTTTTTGTGCCTTCAAGAGGAAGACGTCATACGCATCAAGCCTTGTCCTGGTTAGTCACTTCAACTAAATTGCGGAAGAACCAGAAAAGTTGTCACTATAAGGGGACAAAAACTTATAGTAACAATGGAAGAAAGAATTACACATGTAATGCGTAGGAATCCCGAAACGGGTTGCCACGAATGGGTACCAGTCCCAACAGGAAAGTACAAGTTTACCGATGAAGACCGAATGATGATTGTATCCGAGTATGTCCAAGGTCATGTGCCGGCTTCAAAAATCATCGAGAAGTACCATTTGGGGAGCAGGCAGATCTTGTTCAACTGGATGGACAGGTTTGTGAACGAGAAAGAATTGGTAAATTTGCCGGAGAATCCAATCGAAGATCCAATGGCAAAGAAGAATCCCGATGAGCGAATCAGGGAGCTTGAGGCGGAGAACAAACGCCTCGAGAAGGCGCTGGAGTTGGAGAAACTCCGTGCGAAGGCCTACGACACGATGATCAACGTCGCAGAAGAAACCTTCAACATCCCGATAAGAAAAAAATCTGGCACCAAACGGTAAGTCTGCTACGCAAAGAGTGCAAGGAGTTTGGCCTGAGCACTCTCTGCGGGCTGTTTGGTTATAGCAGGCAATCGTACTACAAGAGGGATGACAATGACTTTGCTGAGGATGCGATAGAGCCTCTTATTGTCGAGAAAGCCAGGGACTACAGGGAAGATAATCCAGGCCTTGGATGCCCAAAACTGTATCTTATCATTAAAAAGCTGTTCGAAGAAACAGGCTGCATGCCAGGCCGTGATGCGTTCATAGAGATATTGCGAAAGAACGGTCTTATGGTGCACATGCGCCGCAGGAAGCACTACAGGACTACAGACTCGAACCATCACTACCGGAAGTACCCGAACCTCATCAAGGACGTAATACCGATGCGTCCGAACGAGATATGGGTTGCAGACATAACGTATGTGGAGACGGAGGAGGGTGTATGTTATCTGTCGCTGATTACGGACGCATACTCGCACAAAATCGTCGGTTGGGCAGTGGGACCTACATTGGAGACCATATATCCGCTACAGGCTCTGCAAATGGCTCTGGAGGCGATAGATGACGAGACGGCCGGCCGCCTTATCCATCACTCTGACCGGGGATGCCAATACTGTAGCGATGCGTATGTAGCGGAGCTCAAGAAGCACGGTATAAGCATCAGCATGACCCAGAGCGGAGATCCGCTTGAAAACGCCGTTGCGGAGCGAGCCAACGGTATCCTGAAGACGGAATGGCTGTACAAGATGACTATCGCTACCCGCGATGAATGCAGGGCTGTTCTGGAGCGCATAATCGGCTTCTACAACACTCAGAGGCCGCATATGAGCATAGGGATGCAAACGCCGGAAGCGGCGCATATGCAGTCCGGAGAACAACGACGATGTTGGAAAAATGGGTGGGCCGTAGCGTAGAATAGAAAAAAGTGCCTATCTTTGGCGCGCCGGTCGGTGGCAGCGCGCTGCCACCGACCGAGGAGAACTCCTCCGGCAAAGAATGACACTGTAAACTGAAACAGGGAATCTGTAAAGAAAATCAGTTGAATCGATGGACGAATGTAAACCAGTTCAGAGATACTGTAAACAAGATCAGTAAAACAACCTCTAAAGTGTCAACCAATCTTAGTTAAGGTCAGAGGAAACACATGAGAGCGATTAAGAAGATGAAACAAATCATATAATATTTGATATTTCAGTTAT
>JAKSJT010000036.1 GCA_024402125.1 Bacteroidales bacterium | reverse complement strand
GTCGGAAAATGAAAGTAGGAAGAAAACTACTTTTGTTTTCCTCCTACTCGATTTTCTGGGATTTCTTTCCACCCCTTTTTCCACCCCAGGTCATTTTATTAAATGTCAAAAGTTCTTTCTGTGGCTAATATACAAATTCTATATCATTCTGCAAGGAGAGACATGATAGTGAAGATTTTAAATACAGCCCATTGCTATGGTAGTGTTGTGTGGACAGACGCAGTAATTGGTGATCAGTTTGACGGGTTCGGAAAGATTTCTTGCCACAACCACAATTTGCAAGGAATACAATCATAGGGACGATAATCTGCACGTATTATAGTAATTATTCGTATCTTTTGCACTCGTAAATGTTACGTTAGAATACCAACAAATATGACAAACTATAATAATATACAGTCTGTAATTATTGATCCAGACTACCAGCAGTGGTTGTACCAACTCAAGACGCGCTACCGCCAGGCACAGATAAAAGCCGCCAGTCGTGTCAACGAAGAGCTTTTACGCTACTATTGGCAGCTTGGCTCAGATATTGATTCGCGAGGAGACGAAAACCGATATGGATCTAAGTTCTATGATGTGCTTTCTCATGATCTCATGGAAATGATGCCAGGAGTAGAAGGATTCACTCGCAAGAATTTGCAGAATGCGACTCGTTTCTATCGGTTTTATTCTGTAAAAGAGAATCGGAAACAGCCTGTTTCCAAATCTCAGGACGAAGGCAATACGCTAAATTGGAAACAACCTGTTTCCAATTTGGAACATATTCCCGATGACTCCATTTTCCGGATCCCATGGGGGCATCATATAGTGATTTTGGGAAAGTGCGCAAACGACCGAGAGAAAGCCCTCTTTTATGTCCACAAGACACTTGAGAACCAGTGGTCACGCGCTATGCTCCTCAATATGATCGGAGATAAGGAAGGTAATGGTGGACTTTACGAAGCACAAGGAAAGGCACTCACTAACTTTGCCGAAACCCTGCCGAAACCTGATACTGATCTGGCACGGGACATCCTTAAGGATCCCTACAACCTACAGTTCCTCCACCTCTACGAGAACTATCAGGAACAAGATCTACAGCTCGCTCTTGAGCAAAATATCGTCCAGTTTCTCCTTGAACTCGGCAACGGTTTTGCTTTCGTTGGGCGTCAAAAAGTCTTCACAGTCGATGGTGATGAGTTCAAGGCCGACCTTCTTTTCTATCACCTCAAGCTTCGTCGTTATGTTGTTGTGGAACTTAAGGTTGTCAAGTTTCAACCCGAATTCATCAGCAAACTCAACTTCTATTGTTCATGTGTCAACCATCAGATTAAGGGTCCAGAAGATGGTGACACCATTGGCTTACTTATCTGCAAAGAGAAGAATGATGTGGTAGCTCGTTGGACTCTCGAAGGCAATCAGCAACAACCTTTAGGTATCTCCACCTACCGCATTTCAGACCTTCTGCCAACCGACCAGCAGATATCCGACCGTATTCATCAACTCGAACTAGAACTTGAACGTTTGCGTAAACTCCAGCAAAAAACTGCAATTGAAGAAGGAACAGATAATTGAGGCTATTGCAATAGTAATTATTGCTGAATTCAATTCGATCTCGGCAGTGTACTAGAGTGCAGTAGTTCTTAACCTTTAGTGGAAAATCCTATGCAGTTTGAGTCCCTTTGATGGTCGTTACATGACGAGAGTTTAGACTGCGGAGGAGCCAAGAAACAATAGTAAAGAAAGCATTTTTTGTACCTGTCGGGGCTACGAGAAAAAGAATAAAGTCGTTGATATTTATCAGCGACTTTATTCTTTATTATATATACCAAGTACTATTATCAGCAATTATTGATATTTTTGTGCAAACTATAAATCACACATGAAAATACACAAGACTATTTTGACATTGGCAGCTATGGCTGCTTTGTCCACTCAGTTGAGCGCTCAGAGTCTGAAACTCAACGAAAATAACATCGACGAAGTAGTAAAAGCTAGGACTCTTGAGGAGAAGTCACAGCTGCTAGTAGGTTGTGGCCGTAGTGTTGCTTTCCTCGCAGCTTGCAGTGGCAACGGAATGATCGGACAGCATTCTGACATCGTATCCGGCGCAGCTGGTTCTACATTCGAGATCAAGAGACTTGGCATTACTCCTACAGTAGTGGCTGATGGCCCTGCTGGTCTTCGTATCAGTCCAACAAGAGATAATACTGACAAGACATTCTACTGTACAGGTTTCCCTGTAGGTATTTCTCTTGCCAGTTCATGGAACACTGAGCTTGTTAAGGAGGTTGGTGCTGCTATTGGAAATGAGGTTCTCGAGTATGGCGTTGATGTGCTTCTTGCACCAGGTATGAATCTTCAGCGTTCACCTCTTTGTGGCCGTAACTTCGAATATTATTCTGAAGACCCTCTTGTGACAGGAAAGATCGCTGCTTCCTTTGTTAACGGAGTACAGAGCAATGGTGTCGGCACTTCTATCAAGCACTATGCTGCCAACAGCCAGGAGACAAACAGAAAGGGTGTAAACGATGTTATCGCAAAGCGTCCTCTTCGAGAGCTTTATCTTAAGGGATTCGAGATTGCAGTTCGAGAGGCAAAGCCTTGGACAGTGATGTCTTCATATAACCTTCTTAATGGAGAATATACTCAGGAGAGCTACGACCTTCTGACAACTATTCTTCGCAAGGAGTGGGGATTTGATGGAATCGTTCTTTCAGACTGGACAGACAAGGCTGAGACCAGAAGCGCAGCTCGTGAGATTCACGCTGGTCAGGACCTCAAGATGCCAGGTGCTCCTGTTCTTTCTGAGGATATCGTAACAGCAGTTAAGGAAGGGAAGGTGTCTATGGAGGATGTTGACCTCTGCGTCAAGAGAATGCTTCAGTATATCGTAAGAACTCCAAGATTCAAGGGATACAAGTTCAGTGAGACTCCAGACCTTAAGGCTCACGCTGCTATCACTCGTCAGAGTGCAACCGAAGGTATGGTTCTTCTTAAGAACGACAACGCAACACTTCCTATTAAGAATGTGGAGAAGGTAGCTGTATTCGGTATCACTTCATACGACTTCATCGCAGGTGGCACAGGTTCCGGTAACGTTAACAAGGCATATGTTGTTGACCTTATCGAGGGTCTTAACAATGCTGGTCTCAAGCCAACAGAGTCTCTTTCTGATGTATATACAACATATAAGGGATACCAGGAGGCACTCAATGCTGCAAACGGTAGAAGAAGCAGTATGCTCGGAAAACCGGTTCTTCCTGAGATGCCAATCAGCAAGAGCCTTATTGAACTTCAGGCAAGAGAGGCAGACATGGCTATCATTACAATCGGCCGTCAGGCAGGTGAGGGTAGAGATAGAGGTATTGAAGATGACTTCAATATCACATCCCTTGAGCGTCAGATCCTTGACGATGTATGCAACTCATTCCACATGCTCGGAAAGAAGGTTGTAGTTATCCTTAACATGGGTAATGCAATTGAGACAGCTTCATGGAAGGGTCAGCCAGATGCAATTCTTATGGCATGGCAGCCAGGTCAGGAAGGTGGTAACTCAGTAGCTGATGTACTTGTCGGTAAGGCTAACCCTAGTGGTAAGCTTACAATGACATTCCCAATCAACGGACTTGATGTTCCTTCTTCAATGAACTATCCTATCGCTAATACAGCAGCTTCTGCTACAACAGGCCCTGCTCCTAGAAAGAACATTGACTACACTCTTCATGCAGAGGGTATGGACGTAGGTTACCGTTACTTCAACACAAACAATGTTAATGTATCTTATCCATTCGGATACGGACTCAGCTACACATCATTCTCATACAGCAAGCCAACTGTAAAGGCTTCAGGAGACGGATTCGAGGCAACTGTGACAGTTACAAATACAGGTAGCGTTGCTGGTAAGGAGGTTGTTCAGCTTTACGTAAATGCACCAGCAGGTGGTCTTGTAAAGCCTTCTAAGGAGCTTAAGTCATTTGCGAAGACAAAGGAACTTAAGCCAGGTGAGAGCCAGACTCTTACATTCAAGGTTGATGCATACACACTCGCAAGCTTCAATGAGGGTACTTCTTCATGGGAGACTCCAGCAGGTAAGTATACTCTTTATTTCGCATCAAATATTGAGGACGTTCGTCAGAGTGTAGCATTTACTCAGAAGAAGGCTTCTTCATGGAAGGTAAATGATGTTCTTGCTCCTGATATGGCTCTTTAAGAGTTAGACTTTTAGAACATTAAATGATAAATGCCAGGTCCGAGACCTGGCATTTGTCGTATAAGTGAATGTCGAAATTGTCTTACATGCTGCGGACAAAGATTTCAAGGACTCTTCCCTTAAGCTCTTTCCACTTGCCTGCTACCATACTGAAGAAACTCTCTGTCTGGTTGTTGAGAAGACTTTCTGCAGCTTTCTCGTCCTTTTTATAGACTGCCAGATAGCTGTTCTGGAGAGCCTTGTCCTGCTCAAGCATCTTCTTCTCGAAGTCAGCGCTAGCCGGCTCAAGAAGCTTTCTTGTCTTGTCCCAATAAATGGTTGCAATACGGTTTGTCTCTCTGAAAGCCCAGACGGCTGCATCTTCTCTATATGAGTTCTGTCCGCAATGACCAAGTGACTCAGGAAGAGAAGTGGCACCACAATAAATAGGGAATCTAGGGCTCTGGGCAGGGTTGTCAAGGGAAATCCAAACAACGCCACCAACAGGGTCAGGAAGCCATGATCTGCACTGGGCAATCCAGCTGTATGAGCACTGGATAACAGCGATAGTTCTTCTGTTTTTCACAACATCAGGAGCAATCTTGTTAAGAAGAGCCTTAAGGTCAGCTGACATGAAGTTTGAGATAGGCTTTACAACCTCGTCGTACTCATCGTATGAACACTCAGGGTATGGCGCACTGTCCCAGTCCTTAATCTTTCTATGAACTTCGATGGAGAGATTCTGTGTCATGTCATACTCGGTTCCCTCGTATGTCTCTCTATAAAATGACATCATCAGTTCAGGAGTTACGGGCATCTCCGGCTTGATTGAGAAAGGCAATTCTTCATCATCGAGTGAGATGTTAAGAGACGGAGCCAATGTCTTGAAAATGAAGAATTCTCTAATTGAGAATGGCTTTCCGGAACCGACGATCTTGTAGAACTTAAGAGGCTCTTTCCCATCCCAGAGACCAAGGTCTTTTGCCTTTTTCTTAAGATCCTTGCAGTACATGAAATTCTCGCTGTCCTTGAAGTCAATCTCTCCAATTCTGGCGATGTTGGCAGATACTCCCACATGGTCATCCGGAATTCTTTGAGCAGCCCAGATAGCACCAGGTGCTCCAGGACCAGGTCCATTGATCTCAAACTGCCATACTTCATTAGGGTCAGCGACAGTCAGGCACTCACCCCAGTCGACATATCCATACTTCTCTGCCATTTCACCCATAAGGCGGATAGCATCCCTTGCGTTGTCGCAGTACTCAAGGGCAAGTCTTTCAAGCTCCTCGATCCAGAATACTCCGTTTCTGTTGAGAAGTGCCCTGTTGCCGTCAAAGGTGGTTTCACCAATGGCGAGCTGCTTCTCGTTCATGCAAGGATATGCTGTATTGATGAACTTGTAGGTAGAGGATTTAGGAGGAACGATCTGTCCGGTTTCCTTAACCCTTCTGGTATCCCATGGTTCCTCCTTATGGAGGTTGTTGAAATAGTAGCTCTCAAGCTCACCTTGCTTGAATGACTTCCTTGGCTCAATGGTAATGTAAGTTCTATAATATGAGTCACATGCATGTGCTGTCATTACTGATCCGTCAGAAGAGGCTTTCTTTCCGACCATTATGGATGTGCAGCTTCCTTCGTCTTCAACTGCAAATGCATTGATGCATGAGCTTAGAGCAATAAATAAAGGGATGATGATTCTTTTCATTGTTATTTGGGGTATGAGACTAATTAAAATCTATTCTTTCTGAAACTTCTTACAAGGGCTGGGAGAATTCCTTCGACGCAAGATGTGTAAGGTTTTCCGGCCAGGATGAGGGATTCAACCTTGAGGGTTGAAAGAGTCTCCGTTGCCATTGTGTATGGGTTGTCTGACAGGATGACCATATCGGCAATTTTGCCCTTTTCAAGGCTGCCTCTTTGATCCTCGTCAAAGGTTGCGTAGAAACCGTTGATCGTTGCACATCTCAGTGCCTGCTGAATGCTGAGCGCCTGCATCTTGTTTGGATTGTTAACAGCCTTGTCAATCCATACAATAGGATCAGGTGAAGTGCATGGAGCATCTGATCCGAATGATACTGATATATTGTTGTCACAGAATGTCTTCAGAGGATTGAGCCTTTCAAGCCGTTCCTTTCCGAGGATGCTTTCCAGGTATGAGTCCGGTTCCTGTGTCCAGTTTATGAATGAACTTTGAACTGGCATCTGGATTCCGTACTGTCTGCATATGGCAATACCTTCCTCTGTCGGAAGACAGTCATGAATGATTCCGTGCCTATGGTCTTTTCTAGGGAAGTCATCAAGAGCTGCCTTAAGGGCTCTAGCAGCCTGGTCAAAGGCCTTGTCTCCGATCGCATGAATCTCTATCTGGAGACCGGCTCTATTGGCTTCCTTGCAGAATGATGTGACCTTCTCATCGCTGTAGTACAGAACTCCGTTGCCTCCTTCACTGTCAATGTAAGGTTCGTTGAGGGATGCATCGTGAGATCCGAAGCAGCCGTCCAGGGCACATTCGAAGCACCCTCCGATACGTGGAAGGTTTCTTCGGGTAGCAACTTTTATGTCCATTGATTGTGGGAAGACTCTTAGCTGGAAACCGTTCGAGAGGCTCTTGGCAAAGATCTTCTCCAAGGTGATATCAAGGTTGGCAATGAAACCTACACCACTGACTGTATGAACGCATCCGATACCCTTGCTTGCCATAAAGTCCGCAGCCTTCTGCATGTTATGGAATAGCTCAGGAATGGACAGTGAACCAGTGATGTAGTCTGAACATGCGAAGAATGCTTCCTGGTTCATCTCTCCGGTGTCAGGGTGATAGCCACGTAGCTTTGAGAGTTTCTTATCCAGTTTCTTGAGGAGCTTTGAGTTGACAATGCAGGCATGACCGTCATACTTGACTACCATGATCTCCTTGTCTGGGCATACGGAGTCAAGCTCTTCCCGGCTGATAAGCCTTCCTTCTACAACCGAATATGGAGATGCTCCAAATGCTATCAGGGTCTTTGACTTGCTGGAAGCAGCGAACTCTTTGACCATCGAAGCGATCTGCTCATTCGATGATGCTTCCATGACATTAAGTCCTGCGTTGAATGTTGAGAATGATGCAAAGTGCTGATGAGTATCGGCAAAAGAGGGGATCAGAGCTTTACCTTCAAGATTGACGAGCTTGCAGTCGGAAGTTCCGATCAGGCTCTGGTACTCTTCTGGGAGATTGTTTCCTGTGAAGACAATGATACCACCATCTTCGACAAGATACTTGACAACGCTGTCGCAAGAGTCTATGGTAAGAATAGTTCCTTGATAAATAGTCATTTGGGGAAATTTAATTGATAAGGTAATACAAAAGTACAAAAAAGAAATAATGAGTTGTTGACTTCGTTGGTATATGGTATAAAAATGCATATTCATAAATTCTTGCATAAAATATGCATAAATGAATAAATGATGCATAAAAGCAGCTTGCGCCCGACACGTTCCCAGTGAACCTTTTGCAAACGATAAATGACTTAAATTCATGTGTTAGTACTGTGCTTTTACATGGTTAGAACAAATATTATCACTTAAATCGTTTAGTATTTTGGAATCGGCCAAATAAAGGGTGTTTTTATATTCGATATTATTTGGTTGATATTATATTTATGCATAATTTTGCGACCCTTAAAGAATAAATATTCAAAATATGAGTGTTAAGACGGATAGACAGGACGCAATCATGAACCTTATCTCTAAGAAGAAGGTTGCAAATCAGGAGGAACTTCAGAACCTTCTGATCAATGCTGGTTACGATGTAACTCAGGCAACCCTTTCAAGAGACTTGAAGGAGCTCAGAGTGGTTAAGATCCATGATGAAGAAAACGGATACTATTATAGAGTAGCAAATGATGATGAGGCACGTGTGGCTCCTAAGACAGCTAGCGTGACTCTAGACTGCATCAAGTCCGTTGAGTTCTCCAATCAGCTTGTTGTGATCAAGACTCATCCTGGGTTTGCAAGCGTTGTAGCTTCTCTGGTTGATCATAGATCACTTCCTTCAGTTATGGGTACAATTGCAGGAGATGATACTCTTCTTCTTATCCTAAGAGAGGGATTTACAAAGGCTCAGGTTATATCTAGTCTTTCATTCATTGGAGGAATAGACAAGAGAATTAGTGAATAATAAATTAAACTAAATATATAATGGCAGAATTTACAGTTACAGTAGCCACCGCGGAGCATATCGCATCTGTCGGTGAGATCTTGAAGACAATTGAAGATGCTACTAAAGTAAGAGGAACAGGTATCGCTAAGCGTAAGCCTGAATATGTTACAGCTAAGATTAAGGAAGGAAAGGCAATTATCGCTCTTTGTGGTGATAAGTTTGCTGGCTTCTGCTATATAGAGTCATGGGATCATGAGAAGTTCGTAGCTAACTCTGGTCTTATCGTTAAGGAAGAGTACAGAGGTCATGGCCTTGCTAAGCAGATCAAGCATAAGGCATTCGAACTCTCTAGAAAGAAGTTCCCACAGGCAAAGATCTTCGGTCTTACAACTGGTGCAGCTGTAATGAAGATCAACACAGAACTTGGATATGTTCCTGTAACATTCCAGGATCTTACAACTGATCCAACATTCTGGAAGGGTTGTGAGAGCTGTATCAACTTCGATGTCCTTTCTAGAAACAACTACACACGTTGTCTCTGTACAGGTATGCTCTATGATCCTGCTAAGCATCCAGAAGAAGCAGCTCCTGAAAAGAAGAAGAAGGTTGTTGTTGCATTCAGCGGTGGCCTTGATACATCTTATACAGTTATGTATCTCGCACAGGAGAAGGGCTATGAGGTATATGCTGCTTGTGCTAACACAGGTGGATTCAGCCCTGAGCAGCTTAAGGCAAATGAGGAGAACGCATACAAGCTTGGTGCTAAGGAGTATGTGACTCTCGACGTAACTAAGGAGTACTATGACAAGAGCCTTAGATATATGGTTTATGGTAACGTTCTCAGAAACGGTACTTACCCTATCTCAGTATCTTCAGAGCGTATCTTCCAGGGTATGGCAATTGCACGCTATGCTAAGGAGATCGGTGCAGATGCAATCGCTCACGGTTCAACAGGTGCCGGTAATGACCAGGTACGTTTCGATATGACATTCCTTGTAATGGCTCCAGGTATTGAGATCATTACACTTACACGTGATAACAATCTTTCACGTCAGGAAGAGATTGACTACCTTAACAATCATGGATTCCCAGCAGACTTCAAGAAACTCAAGTACTCTTACAATGTGGGTATCTGGGGAACATCTATCTGCGGTGGAGAGATCCTTGACAGCAAGCAGGGTCTTCCTGAGACAGCTTACCTCAAGCAGATTGTCAAGGATGGTTCAGAGCAGATCGCTCTTCAGTTCGAGAAGGGTCAGCTCGTAGGCGTTAACGGAGAGAAGTTCGAGGATCCTATCAAGGCTATCCAGGCAGTTGAGGCTATCGCTGCACCTTACGGAATAGGCCGTGATATGCACGTAGGTGATACAATTATCGGTATCAAGGGTCGTGTAGGATTCGAGGCAGCTGCTCCTATGCTTATCATTGCAGCTCACAAGTTCCTTGAGAAGTTCACACTCAGCAAGTGGCAGCAGTATTGGAAGGACCAGGTTGCTAACTGGTACGGAATGTTCCTTCACGAGAGCCAGTATCTTGAGCCAGTGATGAGAGATGTTGAGGCAATGCTTGAGAGCAGCCAGAGACATGTAAACGGTACTGTAACTATGCAGCTTCGTCCTTACTCATTCGAGACAGTTGGTGTTGATTCACCTGATGATCTCGTTAAGAATAAGCTCGGAGAGTACGGTGAGGGTGCTAAGGGATGGACTAGCGAGGATGCTAAGGGCTTCATCAAGGTAACATCAACTCCACTTCGTGCTTACTACCTTAACCATAAGGATGAGGGCGAACAGCTTGAAAAGGAGCTCTAGTCTATGATTAAAGTAGGTATCATAGGAGGAGCAGGCTACACTGCTGGTGAACTTATCCGTATTCTGGTTAATCATCCGGAAGTAGAGATTGTATTCGTACACTCTACAAGCAATGCCGGAAACAAGCTATATGACGTTCACTCTGGTCTTATCGGTGACACAGATATGGTATTCAGCGCTGAGTATGATCTCAATGCGGTTGATGTCCTTTTCATGTGCTCCGGCCATGGAAAGAGTACAGAGTTCTGGTCACAGAACGAAAGACCTGAAAACCTCAAGGTTGTTGACCTTGCCCAGGACTATCGTGACGAGAGCTGCGGATATGTGTACGGTCTTCCAGAAATCAATAGAGAAAGAGCAAAGAACACAAACCTTATCGCTAATCCAGGATGCTTTGCAACAGCAATCCAACTTACAATCCTTCCTCTTGCAGCAGCAGGACTTCTGAAGTCAGAGGTTAATGTAACTGCGATTACAGGATCAACAGGTGCGGGAGTAAAGCCAGGTGCTACAACTCACTTCAGCTGGAGAAACAACAATGTATCAGTGTATAAGGCATTCGAGCATCAGCATTTGAAGGAGATTGGAATGAATGTCCATAATCTTCAGGCTGGTTACGAAGGAGCAATCAACTTTATCCCTGTAAGAGGTGACTTCGCTAGAGGTATCCTTGCTACAATGTACACAGACTGTGACCTTACACTTGAGGAGGCTGTGGCTCTATACAAGGACTTCTACAAGGATTCAGCATTCACATCTGTCATGGACAAGAATGTTGACCTCAAGCAGGTAGTTAATACCAATAAGGGTATCCTCTCTATCGAGAAGCATGGCAGCAAGCTTATGGTTGTTTCAGCTATCGATAACCTCCTCAAGGGAGCATCAGGACAGGCAGTACAGAACATGAACCTCATGTTCGGTCTTGATGAGAAGACAGGTCTTAAACTTAAGGCATCAGCCTTTTAATTGAATTTCGTTATGAATCTTATTGACGTATATTCCCTCTTTGATGTAGTACCTGTTAAGGGTCTTGGTACAACAGTATGGGATGACAAGGGTCAGGAGTATCTTGACCTATATGGTGGACATGCAGTTATTTCTGTAGGCCACTCTCACCCTAAGTATATCGCAGCAATCAAGGATCAGCTTGACAAGATCGGTTTCTACTCTAACAGTGTGATCAATCCTCTTCAGGTTGAACTTGCACAGAAGCTCGGTGACATCTGCGGATATCCTGAGTATTCCTTGTTCCTTGACAACTCTGGAGCAGAGTCAAATGAGAATGCGGTAAAGCTCGCTTCTTTCCACACAGGAAAGGATCGTATGATTGCATTCAGAAAGAGCTTCCACGGAAGAACTTCAGGTGCTGTTGCCCTTACAGATAACCCAAAGATCGTATCTCCATTCAATGCTAACCATAAGGTTACTTTCTGTGACCTCAATGATGCAGCAGCAGTTGAGGCTGAGCTTAAGAAGGGAGATGTTGCTGGTGTAATCGTTGAGGGTATCCAGGGCTGCGGTGGAATCAATCTCCCTACAAAGGAGTTCATGCAGTCTCTTCAGAGCCTTTGCCAGCAGTATGGCGCAGTATTCATTGTCGATGAGATTCAGAGTGGATACGGAAGATCAGGTAAGTTCTTCGCTCACCAGTGGTTCGACGTTAAGCCAGATATCATTACTCTTGCTAAGGGTATTGCAAATGGTTTCCCATGCGGTGGTATCCTTATCTCTCCAAAGTTCGAGGCTGTAAAGGGTATGCTTGGAACAACATTCGGAGGAAACTACCTTGCAATGGCAGCAGCGATCGCAGTGCTTGATATCATCAAGGAAGAGGATCTCGTTGAGAACGCCCGTAAGGTTGGTGAGTACATCCTTGCAAACATCCCAGATAGTCCAAAGATCAAGGAAGTTCGTGGTAAGGGTCTTATGATCGGTATTGAGTTCAATGAACCAGTTGCTCCAATCAGAAAGGCACTCCTTTTCGAAAAGCACATCTTCACAGGTGTTGCTGGAAGTAACATGGTACGACTTCTTGCTCCTCTTATGCTTTCACAGAAGGATGCAGAGAGATTTATTGTTGCACTTAAGGAAGTTCTTTAATTAGAAGAGAGAATTTATTATGAAGACATTTTTTCACGTTAGCGATATAGGTGATCTTTCAGCAGCTCTTAAGGAGGCTGAAGAGATTAAGAAGAACAGGTTCGCATACAAGCATCTTGGTGAGAACAAGACAATCATGCTTGTATTCTTCAACAGCAGTCTTAGAACAAGACTTTCAAGCCAGAAGGCAGCTCAGAACCTCGGTATGAATGCAATCGTTCTCAATATCGGACAGGACAGCTGGAAGCTTGAGACAGAGCTCGGTGTTGTAATGGACGGTGACAAGGGAGAGCATCTAAGAGAGGCTATCCCTGTAATGGGAAGCTACTGCGACATTATCGGAGTAAGAAGCTTCGCTGGCCTTAAGGATAGAGACTATGATTATGCTGAGACAGTTCTCCAGCAGTTCATTGATTACTCAGGAAGACCAATAATCAGCCTTGAGTCCGCTACAGTTCACCCATGCCAGGCATTCGCAGACCTTATCACTATCAATGAGTATAAGAAGAAGGATCGTCCAAAGGTAGTCCTTTCATGGGCACCGCATCCAAAGTCTCTTCCTCAGGCAGTTCCTAACTCATTCGCTGAGTGGATGAATGCAGCTGACGTTGACTTTGTGATTACAAACCCAGAGGGATATGACCTTGACCCCAAGTTCGTCGGAGATGCAAAGGTTGAGCACGATCAGATGAAGGCTCTTGAGGGAGCTGACTTCGTTTATGCTAAGAACTGGAGCTGTCCAGGCGTTAACAATCCAGAGGATTATGGTAAGATTCTCTCTAAGGATATGTCATGGACTATCGACGCAAAGCATATGGCAGTGACAAACAATGCATACTTCATGCACTGTCTCCCTGTCAGAAGAAATATGATTGTATCTGACGAGGTCATTGACTCTCCTCAGAGCATCGTTATTCCTGAGGCTGCCAATCGTGAGATTTCAGCACAGGTTGTCATGAAGAGAATGCTTGAAGACCTTCAGAAGTAGTTCTATGCAGAAGTTAAATGTCATAAAGGTTGGCGGTCAGATTGTAGAGGAGCCAGAGACTCTCGCTGATCTTCTCTCCCGTTTCGCTAGGATGGAGGGACTCAAGGTCCTTGTCCATGGAGGTGGACGATCTGCCACAAAGATTGCTGCTCAGCTTGGCATTGAAAGCCAGATGGTGGGTGGAAGACGCATTACTGATGCAGAGACACTAAAGGTCGTTACAATGGTATATGGCGGTCTTGTCAACAAGAACATTGTAGCTAAACTCCAGGCACTAGGTGTCAATGCTCTAGGCCTGACCGGTGCAGACCTTGGCTACATGACAAGTGACAAGCGTCCGGTTAAGGATATTGACTACGGATTTGTAGGAGATGTAAAGACGGTGGATTCTTCGGTCATCGCTAAGCTCATAGCTGATGGCGTTGTTCCAGTTCTCGCTCCACTGACACATGACGGTAAAGGCAATATGCTTAACACCAATGCTGATACAATTGCAGCAGAGGCAGCAAAGGCACTTTCATCTCATTTTGAGGTGACTCTTACATACTGCTTTGAGAAGAAGGGCGTCCTTCTTAATCCAGATGATGACGACAGCGTAATCTCTGAGATTACAAAGGAAGACTTCAGGAAGTATGTGGAAGATGGCACTGTTGCTGGTGGCATGATCCCTAAGCTTGAGAATGCTTTCGATGCGATTTCAAAGGGTGTATCAAAAGTTGTGATTACAAAAGCTACAGAACTTGGAAACAATTCCGGAACTGTAATCTTATAGTATATGATAGATCTACTTAAAAGCCTTATAAAGATTCCTTCCTTCAGCAGGGAGGAATCTGCGGCTGTAGACTGCCTTGAGGCTTGGCTCAAAGAGCACAATCTTCCTGTGCAGAGAAAGGGAACTAACCTTTGGCTTAAGCAGTTCGACTCTTCGGACGATAAGCCTGTTATCCTTCTTAATGCACACATTGATACAGTGAAGCCAGCAGGCGGTTATACAAGAGATCCGTTTACTCCAACTCAGGAGGGGGATTTCCTGTATGGACTTGGTAGCAATGATGACGGAGGATCTCTAGTCGCTCTTCTACAGACATATATTAATCTTACCAGCAAGCCTCAGCCATATAATCTCATCTGGTCTGCAACTTCCGAGGAAGAAGTATGCGGAAGAGCTGGTATTGATGTCGTGTTTGAGGAGTTCGGAAGGGTAGACCTTGGTATTATCGGAGAACCTACCGGTATGCGTATGGCAGTGGCCGAAAAAGGCCTTATGGTGCTCGATTGCACTGCTCACGGAAAGAGTGGCCATGCTGCAAGAAATGAGGGCATCAACGCCCTTTATGAGGCTTTGAAGTCTATTGACTGGTTCCGTAGTCATCAGTTTGAGAAGGTGTCTCCATACCTTGGACCAGTTAAGATGACCGTCACAATGATAAATGCAGGAACTCAGCATAATGTAGTTCCAGATACATGTACATTCGTTGTGGATGTAAGGCCTAATGGTATGTACTCGAATGTAGAACTGCTAGGTCTTATCAAGGAGGCTGTGACATGCGATGTTAAGGAGAGATCTACTAGAATCAATTCTTCACACATCGAGATGGATCACCCTGT
>JAKSJT010000359.1 GCA_024402125.1 Bacteroidales bacterium | reverse complement strand
ATTCTTTATCAATAAGCCAGAGATTGTTGAGGGATTCATTGAGTATCTTCACTCAACGGCGGCTCTTATCAAGAGTATTGATCCAAAGCACATGGTAAGTACCGGTAGCGAAGGCTTTTTCGGATGCGAGCAGGACTGGGACATCACAGAGAAAGTTTTCGATAGCCCAGATATAGACTACATAACAGCCCATATCTGGCCATATAACTGGAGCTGGGTAAGAGAGGACACTATCGACTCCGGTGTACAGACAGCAATAGACAAGACTGACGAGTACATTGACGGACATCTTAGACTTGCCTCAAAGCTCGGAAAGCCCGTTGTCATTGAAGAGTTCGGATACCCTAGAGACGGATTCAAGTTCTCAAAAGACCTACCTGTCAATGGCAGAAACAACTACTACGAGTATGTATTCGGAAGAGTTGCTGACAGTGCAAAAGAAGGTGGATTTCTAGCCGGCTGTAACTTCTGGGCATGGGGAGGACTAGCTGAGCAGAACCCTGAGTCTGACTGGTATCAGGAAGGTGACGACTTCTGCGGAGACCCTCCTCAGGAGCAGCAGGGACTCAACTCCGTATACTACTCCGATACAAAGACTGTTCAGATTATCAAGGAGGCCAATGACAAGATATCAAAAGCTGTAAGAGTAACAGTAAGCGAGCCTCTCGACTGGCTAAAGAACGGTGACAGACCAGGTTCCATTAACATTAAAGCAGACAGCCCGTCTTCAGAGTTCGTTACAGTGAACATAGATCTTGTCAAAGACCTGTCTTTAATGAGCGAAGTCAAAGACACAGTTCTCAGCAAATCCACCACAATCAAATCTCTTGACAGCTACACGTTCAACATTTCAGGTCTTGAGCCAGGATTCTATCAGGTAAATATCTCCTATGATGCTAAGGGCGAGAAAGGATCCATCGAACCGTTCAACATCGGATTCAACCCTGAGGACATAGAATCTCCTCAGGACAAACAGCCTGACTTTGATGCATTCTGGGAAAGCACACTTTCAGAGCTTGCAAAAGTTCCTATGAACCTGTCGATGAAGGTAGACCAAAGCCACACCAATGACCTTAGAACAACTTACATCGTAGAGGCAAAATCACTTGGTGGAGTAAAGATGGGTGGTATCCTCTGCGTACCGAACAAGGATGGAAAATACCCTGTCTATATCGACTATATGGGATATGGTGCTGATGTATACTCCTATGACCCTAGCGGCAATCCCAATGCAATCGAGTTCCTTGTGAGCGTAAGAGACCAGGGCATCTTCAGAGACGAAAAGAAGATGTGGATTGATAGAGGCTTATCCCGCAAAGAAGATTTCTATTACAGAGGAGCATTCTGTGATGTGGTCCGTGCCATTGATATCGTAGCCGGTCTTGACAAGACTGACAGCAGCAGGATCTTCGCTAGAGGTGAAAGCCAGGGAGGAGCTTTTACTCTTATCAGTGCTTCCCTTGATTCCAGAATAGCAGCTGCAGCACCCGCTGTTCCGTTCCTTGGTGACTACAGGGACTACTCAAAGATCGTATGGTGGCCTGTATGGGAAGTCTTCGAGGCTGCCGACGCTGAAGGAATAGACAGAGAAGACCTCTTCACTACCCTTTCGTACTTTGATGTAAAGAACTTCACAGACCGAATAAAGTGTCCAGTATATATGGCATTCGGTCTTCAGGATCCGACCTGTCCTCCACATACCAACTTCTCAGAGTATAACATGATATCTTCACCTAAGTCATACTACTGCGGTGTCCATACAGGTCATGGAATGTGGCAAGTCAAGGAGTGGAGCGACAAAAGAGCCGAATGGTTCAAACAGTTTGAGAAATAATCACAGTTTTAACGCTAAATTATATGCAGCTTATTCATTTATCAGCCCTTGCAAGTCTTTTGATTCTTGCATCATGTAGCCAGAGTAATACTCTACCAAGGCATAACGAGCAGGCAGAGGCCCTCATGGAGACTCTCTCAAATGCTGCCCAGCAGGGCAAAATCCTCTTCGGTCACCAGGATGACCTCATGTATGGACATAGCTGGTGCCTTACAGGAAGCGAGACTGAGTACACAAAGTCAGATGTATTCGATGCATGCGGGGACTACCCAGCAATACTTGGATATGACCTTGGTGAAATCGAGCTCCAGAAAGGCCGTAACCTAGACGGAAACTCCTTCCAGCAGATGCATGATGCAGCTATTGAGAACTATCGTAGAGGTGGACTTCTGACCTTTTCATGGCATCCTCGTAACCCTCTTACCGGTGGAGATGCATGGGACGTTTCTTCAGACAAAGTCGTCGAGTCAATCCTCCCAGGAGGAGAAAAGCATGAGTTCTTCATGGGCTGGCTTGAGATTGTAGCTGACTACCTAAGCACATTCGATATGCCGATAATCTTCAGACCTTGGCATGAGAACAGCGGCGGCTGGTTCTGGTGGGGAAAAGGAATCTGTACGCCTGAACAGTACAAGGCTCTCTGGGTGATGACTTATGACTACATCGCAAAGGATAGAGGCCTTAACAACTTGGTATGGGCTTACTCTCCTGCTGCGTCAGATTATATGGCAACATACCCAGGAGACGAGTATGTCGACATTATGGGAACTGACATATATGTCTATAATGCTCCTTCATTTGTTCAAAGGGCAAGAAGCGACTTTGAGATCATCGCCAAGCTTGCAGAGGAGCACGGAAAGATTCTTGCGCTTACAGAGACGGGCTATGAGACTCTTCCTGATCCAGCATGGTGGACAGATATGCTTCTTCCTGCAGTTGAGGGATTCCCAGTAACTTATGCCCTTGTCTGGAGAAACGCTCACGATAAGCCGACCCACTACTACGCATCCTTCCCAGGAGAACCTAACCAGGAGAGCTTCCAGGCATTCCATGACAGCGACAAGACCATTTTCCTTAAAGACCTCAAAAAGTAACTCTAATACATTTTTATATGAATTTCAGCGAAAGACTCTCTGCTCTTCAAGCTGAGCACGAGGAACTGATAACCAGAGAGAATGAACCCGTTTATGTAAACGGAGTATATGAACGCTATAAAAACCCTATCCTCACGGCAGCACATGCTCCTCTATTCTGGAGATATGACCTCTGTGAGAAGGACAACCCATACCTTGAAGAGAGATTCGGGATACATGCTGCATTCAACAGCGGAGCCATCAAATGGGGTGACAAGTATGTCCTTGTTGTAAGAGTGGAGGCAGCCGACAGGAAATCTTTCTTCGCCGTAGCTGAGAGTCCTAACGGAGTTGACAACTTCAGATTCTGGGATAGACCCATTGTCATGCCAGAATACGGAGAACCTGCAACCAATGTCTATGACATGAGACTAACAAGACACGAGGACGGTTGGATCTACGGTCTGTTCTGCGTTGAAAGAAAAGACCACAGCAATGAAGGAGA
>JAKSJT010000358.1 GCA_024402125.1 Bacteroidales bacterium | reverse complement strand
AGCCGCAGCCTCTGGGGAATTGACAAGAATTGGATCAGCAACTGGTGTGTGCTTTCCGTCGGTTCCACCACGCAGTTCCATATCAAGGGAAGCCTCGCCATTGTCAATTACCTGCTGAGCTGTCTCGTATGCGAATCTGTAATCAGAATTGATGACAGTTCTTCCGAACCATGAACTTACAACCTTTGCTTTTGGTGTTATCTCAAACACAGCGGAGAATGTAAGCTTGTCCTCACAAGGACGAAGTGAACAGAGTTTGTTTGAAAGCTTTTCAGGAAGCATTGGAACAGTTCTATCTACAAGATAAACAGAAGTTCCTCTTGCCTGAGCCTCCTTGTCAACTGCTGTTCCTGGAGTCACATAGTAAGATACATCTGCGATATGAACTCCGACTTCATAGTTTCCGTTGTCAAGAACCTTGAATGAAAGAGCATCATCGAAGTCCTTTGCATCTGCTGGGTCAATTGTAAATGTAAGAGTATCTCTAAAGTCTTTTCTACCCTTGAGGTCCTTGGCTGTTATTTCCTCAGATATAGAATCTGCTGCATTCTCAACCTCAGGTTCAAACCTATATGGAAGACCGAACTCAGCAAGGATAGCAAACATCTCAGTGTCATAGTATCCAGGTTTACCAAGCACATCAACGATATGTCCGACAGGACATGCTGAACTACGAGGCCATCCATCAACTACTACTGCCACCTTGAATCCCTTGCAGGCTGTCAGATTGAACTTCTCGGCTTCTGGTCCGAAAAGATCAATTTGAATATCATATGGCATAGTTCTACTCTGCATTAGAACCCATGCCTGAGATCCGACTATGTGAAGGATACCGACAAATGGTTTAGCGGAGCGCTCGACGATTTCGAGGACTTCACCTTCTCTTCTTTTATCGAATCCCTTTTCCTTTGTCACAGCAACCCTGACAATATCTCCGTTAAGGGCACCCTTTGTTTTGGTTGCCTTTACATAAACATCGTCCTCTTCGCCCTCAACGATGACGAAGATATAACCTTCTCTGGTCATCTGGACTCTACCTGTGCACTCTGGATAATTTCTTTTTCCTCTTTGACTTCTTGAGGAACTGCGGCCACCGAAAGAATTTTCGTTTCGTCGTGATCCGCTCTTTTTCTTAGCATACATAATTAATTGAGCAAAAACAATTATCTTTGCATCGCAAATTTAAGAAATCTTGATAATTAAATAAACACCATATACTATGAACAGAAAAGTTCTTCTTATGATTCTTGACGGCTGGGGAGAAGGCCGCAAAGATGAGTCAAATGTAATCTACACAGAGGGTGCTCCTTATATTGAGTCCCTCCGCGCTAAGTATCCTATGAGTCAGCTTATGGCTTGTGGAGAGCATGTCGGTCTTCCTGACGGACAGATGGGTAACTCTGAGGTTGGTCATATGAACCTCGGTGCTGGTAGAGTTGTTTACCAGGACCTTGTTAAGATCAACATGGCTTGCCGCAATCACTCTTTCATGCAGAACCCTGAGATTAAGGCTGTATACGAGTATGTAAAGAACAATGGAAAGAAGCTTCACCTCATGGGTCTTACTTCTGCCGGTGGTGTTCACTCTTCACTTGAGCACGTATACGAGTTCCTCGCTGAGGCAAAGAAGCAGGGCATCGAGGATGTATATCTTCACGCTTTCATGGATGGTCGTGACACAGACCCTCGTAGCGGTAAGGGCTTCCTTGAGGAGGTTGAGAAGCACATGGCTGAGACAACAGGTAAGATTGCTTCAGTTTGTGGTCGTTTCTATGCTATGGACCGTGATAAGAGATGGAATCGTGTTAAGGAAGGTTACGATCTTCTCGTAGAGGGTAAGGGTGCTAAGTTTACATCTGCTCTCGAGGGTATCCAGGCTTCTTATGATGCTGATGTTACAGACGAGTTCGTTAAGCCAATCGTTATCGTTGATGCACAGGGTGAGCCTCTTGCAAAGGTTGAAGAGGGTGATGCAGTTATCTTCTACAACTTCCGTAACGACCGTGCTCGTGAGATGACAACTGTTCTTACACAGAAGGATATGCCAGAAGAGGGAATGCACACAATTCCTCTCTACTACTGCTGTCTTACTCCATACGATGCTTCATTCACAGGTGTTCACATCCTCTTCGACAAGGAGATCGTTAAGGACACACTCGGTGAGACTGTAGCTAAGGCTGGCAAGCACCAGCTCCGTATTGCTGAGACAGAGAAGTACGCTCACGTAACATTCTTCTTCAATGGTGGTGGTGAGACTCCATTCGAGAACGAGGACCGTATCCTTGTTAACTCACCTAAGGTTGCCACATATGATCTTCAGCCAGAGATGAGCGCACCAGAAGTTACTGAGAAGCTCGTTGAAGCTATCAATACAGAGAAGGAGGATATGATTATCCTTAACTTCGCTAATGGTGATATGATTGGCCACACAGGAGTTTACGAGGCTGTTCGTAAGGCTGTTAAGGCTATCGATGCTTGCGTTGAAAAGGTTGTTACTGCTGCTATCGCTCATGACTATGTAGTTCTTCTTACTGCTGACCACGGTAATGCTGACTATGAGCTCAACGACGATGGTACACCTAATACAGCTCACTCTCTTAACCCAGTTCCATTCATCGTAATCAACGCTGGTGATGAGGTTAAGGAAGTTAAGAACGGTGCACTTTGCAACGTTGCTCCTACAATGCTTAAGCTCATGGGCATCCCTCAGCCAGAGGCAATGACAGCTGAACCACTCATCTAAGAGAAATCTTAAACAAACAATAAAGAAGGCCGTTCCAACATAGGAGCGGCCTTTCGTAACTTATCATACATGACTTTCGTAACTTATCATACATGACTTTCTGTAACATAACTCGCAGAAAAGTGCCTTCTATGCCTGTGTAGTGGCGATATTTTTTGATAAAAAAGCCCGAAAAACCTCAAAATTTTATGTTTCACTGTTTTTCCTGGACGAAGAGACGGGATGTTTTTCAATACATATGCTTTTACAACCGTATCACCAGGTCATTTGAGATCACAGGAAATAGTAATCAATTAGACAGGCCGAAGTGCATTGGGCTCAAAAGATATGGCGTCTGATCTATAACGAGACCAAACGCCAATATTCTATTAGTTAACTTGGGACCGAAAACTATAGCAGCACTAAAGCAGATGCTTTGGATAATCCATTTTTCCGTGAAGGATACGCACTATGCGAACCTTTTCTTTGGAAATAATCCTGTAGAAAATAATATGTCGCCCACAGAGCATTCCCCGAAGGCCTGGACGTACATCTTCGTAGCTACGACCAACTATTTCAGAAGCGCTTGTTATGTATTCGCAGCCATCCATAAGCTTGTTGTAGTATCTAATTGCCTGCTCCTCCGACCAGTTTTCCAACGTGTATCGCCAGATATCAACAAGGTCTCTCTTTGCCCTCTCGGATAGTACAAACTTTGCCATGATTATTTGCCTTGTGCCTTTA
>JAKSJT010000357.1 GCA_024402125.1 Bacteroidales bacterium | reverse complement strand
CTCTTGATGCAAAGATTGAGAATAACAATAAGATCAATGCGAAGTTGGAGGAGATAGCTTCAAACCTATTCAAGAACTGGTTTGTTGACTTCGCTCCTTTTGCTGATGGCGAGTTTGAAAATAGCGAACTTGGAATGATTCCGAAGGGATGGAAAGTGGGAAAGCTAACAGACATTGCAACTTATATGAATGGATTAGCAATGCAAAAGTTTCCAGCAGAGAATGCATACGATTCATATCCTGTTCTTAAAATAAAAGAATTAGGTCAAAAGTGTTGTGATTCTTCAAGTGATAGATGCTCTAAAAACATCAAACCAGAATATGTTATTCAAAATGGAGATGTAATTTTTTCATGGTCTGGCACCTTGATTGTTGATTTATGGTGTGGTGGAGAATGTGGATTAAATCAACATTTGTTTAAAGTGTCATCTACAGAGTATTCAAAGTGGTTTTATTATTACTGGACAAAATTCCATTTGGATAATTTTATACACATAGCAAATGATAAAGCAGTAACAATGGGACATATAAAAAGAGGACATTTTGAATTGGCTTTAGTTGCCATGCCGTCAGATAGTATCATTGAAAAAGGAGATGATGTGTATGGACGTTTAGTAGAACAAATGATTTCGTTAAGAGTAGAATCCTCTCGTCTCGCCACACTTCGTGACACACTTCTTCCACGCTTAATGTCGGGAGAGATAAACCATAATGAATCCAATGGCATATCATGAATAACAAACGAGATATTGAGTTACAACGATATAAAGACGGGGTTCCAAGCGTACTGAGAAAGAAAACGGTATATACCGATTTACATTTCTACAGGAAAAGTGATACTCTGGTTCAACTTACAAAGGCGTTCTGCGACAGGTTCCTTCCTAAGTATGGAGATAGGACTGTTGATCAGATGGTACAGGCTGCTCGTTCTATTAAACAGAACATTGCCGAAGGACTTACTGACGGACAAACATCATTTGAGGTGGAAATAAAACTGCTCGGCATAGCAAAAGGTAGTAACCAGGAATTGCTTGAGGACTATCAGGACTATCTCAAGCATAATGGCATGGAAGAATGGGCGAAGAGCAACAAGGAACGCTTTGACAGACTGCGCACATTCTGTAAGGACAACAGCGACGAGAGTGCCTATCACCCTTTCTTTACGAAGTGGACCGATGAGGAGATGGCTAATACCGCTATATGTCTCTGCCACATGGTGGATAGGGCAATGGAACGCTTCCTTGAACTGCGTGACCGGGAGTTCGTCATGGAGGGCGGAATACGTGAACGCATGACTGCTGCCCGACTTGACCAGCGTGCGACTCAGAAAGAAATAATTGCTGCACAGCAAAAAGAAATAGAGAGCCTTAGGGCACAAGTGGCATCGCTCCAGAGAGAGCTCGCCATGGCAAAGAAACAAAAGAATGATTAGGTGGGAAGAGCCGGCTAATCCGGAGAATCCAACTAATCCTCCATCATTCACAATAAACTAACAATTATGACACTTACCTTCACAGAAGATACATACGAGAAAGCACTCATAGCCCTGTTCGAGGAACTTGGTTATGAGTACGAATGTGGTTATGACATAGATCGTGACCACAGGATGCCTTGTTATGAGCCAATACTTGAAGCTTCGATAAGCAAGGTGAATAAGGGTATCAGCCCTTATGGCATTGGTGAGGTGATGAAGAAGATTCATACCATCGAGGCTGGTTCTCTCATACAGAATAATGAGGTGTTCATGGACTACCTGCAGAACGGTGTGCCTGTGGAGGATAGGACTAAGGACGGTTTCCGTACTGTCAATGCAAGACTCATTGACTACGATAACATCAGGAATAATGACTTCAGAGTTGTAAACCAATGGACGGTAGAGGAGTATAAGCAGAAGAGATGTGACATGGTGGTGTTCATCAATGGTTTACCTCTTGTGGTTATCGAACTGAAGTCGCCAAGCAATGAGTCGGTGGAGGAAGATGATGCCTTCAACCAGATTAAGCAATACCAGACACAGATTCCTACACTCTTCACATACAACTGTTTCTCTGTGATTAGTGACATGCTCACAAGTCGTGTGGGTACCATCACGGCAAGCAAGGAGCGTTACATGGAGTGGAAGACTACCGACGGCAACTATGAAAGCATCGAGTTTGCTGACTACACCACTTTCTTCAATGGCATATTCAGGAAGGAGACTCTGCTTGACCTGATTCATAACTTCATCTGCTTTGATAAGGGTGAGGGCAAGACAGGCAAGATACTTGCAGGTTATCATCAGTTCTATGCAGTAAACAAGGCCCTTGACCGTACCCGTAAGGCTGTGGAAAGTGATGGCAAGATTGGTGTGTTCTGGCATACTCAGGGAAGCGGCAAGTCACTTAGTATGGTGTTCTTTGCTCATCTTCTCGTCAAGAACTTTGCCGAGAGTACCATCGTGGTTGTTACAGACCGCAAGGATCTTGACCAGCAGCTGTACGGACAGTTTGCAAGATGCAAGGACTTTATCCGTATGGAACCTTCAAACGCAAGAAGTCGCGAAGAACTTATAAAACTCCTGAAGGACAGAAAGAGTGGCGGTGTGATATTCACTACCATACAGAAGTTTGAGGAGGGTGACGAACCATTGTCTAACCGTAAGAACATCATCGTGATGACTGACGAGGCTCATCGTAGCCAGTATGGTGATGAGCGTTGGGATAATGAGAGCATGAAGATGAAGAAGGGTATGGCTCTCAAGATGCGAGAGGCTCTTCCTAATGCAAGTTTCATAGGATTTACGGGTACTCCAATCTCAGACAGGGATAAGGACACTCAGGAGGTGTTCGGTAACTATATTGACATCTATGACATGACTCAGGCTGTGGCAGATGGCGCTACAAGACCTGTGTATTATGAGAGTCGTGTCGTGAAACTGGATCTTAACACAGATGTTATAGACAAACTCGATAAGGAGTTTGACAAGCTTGCTGATGCTGGTGCTACCGAAGAACAGATAGAACGAACAAAGAAAGATGTGAGTAACCTTGAGGAGGTGCTTAGTGCTGATGCTACCATCGATTCCCTTGTTCGTGACATCGTGGAGCATTATGAGACAAACCGTGCCCAGGAACTTACTGGTAAGGCTATGATTGTGGCACTCACCCGTAAGGTGGGTATAAAGATATACAAGAAGATTCTTGAACTCCGACCAGAATGGAAGGAGAAGGTGGCAGTCGTAATGACTGGTTCGAATACTGACCCAGAGGAATGGGCAGAGATAATAGGCAATGAGCAATACAAGAAGGAACTGGCAAGACGATTCAAGGATAATGAGGATCCTCTTAAGATTGTCATTGTCCGTGACATGTGGCTTACAGGATTTGATGTACCAAGTCTTGCTACGATGTATGTCTATAAGGCTATGAGTGGTCATAATCTTATGCAGGCTATTGCCCGTGTTAATAGAGTATTCCCAGGCAAGGAAGGTGGACTTATCGTTGACTACATCGGTATTGCCCAAGCATTGAGGAATGCCATGAAGGATTACACCAATCGTGACCGTAAG
>JAKSJT010000356.1 GCA_024402125.1 Bacteroidales bacterium | reverse complement strand
CAATATTTATGCGAAACAGTCTATTCGTAAGGTCCCTTATCGTGATGGCGGGCCTTTTCATGGCTTCTTCACTTTCTCTGTCAGCTCAGAAGAAGGTACTTGACCATGATGTGTATGACAGCTGGCAGTCAGTAGCAGGAACAGCTCTTACTCCAGACGGAAAATTCCTGTCATATACAGTTTCTCCACAGGAAGGTGATGGAGAACTCATTATCACTAATCTAACAACTTCAAAGGAGCTGAAGATCGCTAGGGGTACTTCTGTAAAGCTCTCAGCAGATGGAAAGTGGGCAGTTTGTACAATCAAGCCAACACTCCAGCAGACAAAGGATGCAAAGAAACCATCCAAGGGTGGTGATTCTGCAAAGGAAGACAAGACTCCTAAGGATACTCTTGCTTATATCAACCTTAACACATTCGAGGTGAAGAAGGTTATAGGTGCAGAAGGACCTAAGATGGCAAGAGACTCTTTCGGCAAGGTAGTCTATAAGTCAACAGACAAGAAGGACAGCAAGGTAGTAGTCCTTGACCTTGCAACAGGTAAAGTTGATACCCTTAAGCATGTAGACAAGTACGCTGTTACAACTGCAGGTGACAAGCTTGTTGTAGTGACAAAGAAGGATAAGAGCGACAGCCTTTCAAAGGATGGCATCATGCTCTATAAGCTTGCTACAATGGAGTGCGTGAACCTTACTGAAGGACTTGGAGAGAAGAAGAGCTACACACTTCCTTCATTCAATGAGAAGGGTGACATGGCATACTTCATGGCTTCAACAGACTCAGCGAAGACAGGCAGCAAGCTCCAGGGACTTTACCTCTACAAGGAGATTCCTGCTACTAAGAAACAAAAGGCTTCATGGAGCGTTTCAGAGATTCTTCCACAGGGATACTCTAACGGTATTCCAGCAGGTTGGGCTCTTACAGAAGAAGGCTCAGCTTCATTCTCAAACGCATCAAACAGAGTTCTTGTAACTCTTAAGAAGATCCGTGCACCTAAGGATACAACTCTCGTTGCTTCTGAGATCGCTCAGCTTGACATCTGGAGCTACGACCAGCTTACTCTTCCTCCACAGGCTAAGATCCGTAAGCCAAGTCTTTCTCTTCAGGGTGTTATTGATCTAGCAAACCCAGGAAAGCTCGTTCTCTTGACAAATAGAGGAACAGAGAGACTCTCAATTCCTAACGGAGGAAACGCAGACTTCGGTGTAGTTACAGACAACTCAAAGTATGCAATCAACTCTTCATGGGATGCATACAGCTACAATGATATCTATTTCGTAAATGTCAAGGACGGTAGCAGAAAGACATTCGCTGAGAAGTTCGACGGTAGAGTATCACTCTCAACAAACGGTAAGTACTTCATCTGGTTCTCAGATGAGGACAAGCAGTTCCATACATATAATATTGCTACAGGTGTTGAGGCTGAAGTTTCTTCAAAGGCAGGTGTAGTATTCTTTGACGAAGATGTTGACACACCGTCAAGACCAGGCTCATACAGCTCACCACAGTGGCTTGAGAACGACGAGGCATTCCTCGTTTCTGACAGATACGATATCTGGAAGATCACCCCTGACGGAAAGAAGGTTGAGAACCTCACAAAGGGTGTCGGTAGAAAGAACAATGTCCAGTTCAGAATCACAAAGATCGTAGAGGATCCTACAGTAACTCTTGACAAGGGTATTGAGAAGAAGTCCAGAATCTTCCTTACAGCATTCCAGGAGAAGGACAAGAGAAACGGATTCGGATCAGTTTCAGTGGCAGCACCGGAGGAGCCTAAGTTCTTCCTTGATACATTCAAGTTCGCAGGTGCAGTTAAGGCTAAGGACGCAAATGTCATTGCATTCAGAAAGGGTAACGTAAGATTGCCAAATAACCAGTATGTGACTTTTGATGAGTTCAAGACTGACAAGCAGTTCTCGGACATCAACAAGCAGCAGAAGGATTACGTTTGGCCAAACGTTCAGCTCGTAGAGTGGAAGGCATATGACGGAACACCTCTTCAGGGCCTTCTCTATACACCTGATAACCTTGACAAGAGCAAGAAGTATCCAATGATGATCTACTTCTATGAGAAGTACTCAGAGACACTTTATTCACCATTGACTCCTGCTCCAAGCCGTTCAACAGTTAACCTTGCATTCTACGCAAGCCGTGGCTATGTAGTGTTTGTTCCTGATATCGTCTACACAACAGGTCATCCAGGTGAGAGTGCATACAACTGTATCTGTGCCGGTGCTGAGGCAATGTGCGACCAGTTCTCATTCATCGACAAGTCAAAGATGGCTATCCAGGGACAGAGCTGGGGTGGCTATCAGACAGCATACCTTATCACAAGAACCAACATGTTCGCAGCAGCAGGTTCAGGTGCTCCTGTGGGTAACATGACAAGTGCATACGGTGGAATCCGTTGGGAGTCAGGCAACTCAAGAGCAGGTCAGTATGAGCACGGACAGAGCCGTATCGGCAAGTCACTTTGGGATGAGGGTGGACTTGAGCTCTATATCGAGAACTCACCAGTATTCCATGCTAATAAGGTCAATACTCCAGTCCTTATCATGAGTAACGATGCAGACGGTGCAGTTCCATGGTATCAGGGTATCGAGTACTTCATGGCACTTCGTCACTTCAACAAGCCAGCATGGCTCCTTGAGTATAACGATGAGGCGCACAACCTTGTTCAGAGAAAGAACACAAAGGACCTCTCCAGAAGACTCCAGCAGTTCTTTGACCACTACCTCAAGGGTGCTCCAATGCCAGCATGGATGAAGAACGGCGTTCCTACAGAACTTAAGAGCGAGTACTTCGGTTTTGAGTACGCTGAGTAGGGAATTGCTTAAAATAGACTAAATTTGTATCCTCAAGGGTTTTCCTTGGGGATACTTTTTTATGAGCATAAGCACTGTCATATTCAATCTTTCCGGAGTCTATGAGGACGAAGGAATGATCCCGGCTTACTCAAGCTGGGAGGATGCCAAGGTTGTGGATCTCACATCTTTGGATGGTACAGTATGCTATTGCGACGATGATGCTGTCAATATTCTGAGAGAGGAAGTCTCAAAGGCGCTAGGAAATTCCCTGAACCCATCTGTCTGCTGGATAGATTCCGGAGACTATCATTATATGTCCTACTTCAGGGCAGAAAAGATAGATATTCCATTCCAGCTCATTCTGATTGACCATCATCCGGATATGCAGGAGCCTGTCTTCGGGGATGTCCTCAGCTGCGGAGGATGGCTCCGTACTCTTCTTAATCAGAACCCCCATCTTCTCAATGTCAAACTAGTCGGAGTCAATCCCTCACTTATGGAAGAGACAGAAGGATTCCCTGATCGAATCAGTGACTCCCTAAGAGATGATCTCCCGGTCTTTGTCTCAATAGACAAGGATGTACTGTCGCAGGAGTACAGCAGAACCAACTGGGATCAGGGAGACATGACCTTTGAAGATCTGGTCAAGGTGCTTGAAGACAATGTCAAGGGGAAAAAGATCCTGGGTGTTGACATCTGTGGAGAAAGGCCATCTTCGAAAGGTGGTGATCCGGAAGATATGGCA
>JAKSJT010000355.1 GCA_024402125.1 Bacteroidales bacterium | reverse complement strand
CTGAAGCGAGAGCTGTGTTCTGTGCTTCCTTCTGTAGGCTGAATGCAGCAGTCTTAAGCATAGCAGGGTCCATGCTCTCAGATATAACGATAAGGTTGATTCCGTTAACTTCCTTACCCTTTCCTGCGAGTTCCTTAGCGAACTGAGCAGCCTTCTGCTGTGCGAATTCCTCAATCTGCTTCTTATATCCAGCGTTCTCTTCAACTACCTTCTTTATGGCACCAGCAAGGTCTGGAGCATTGTTGAAGAATGCTCTAGCATTTCTGAGCATGCTTTCCATTGACTTGATATAGTTCATGGCAGCCTCACCTGTTACAGCCTCGATACGACGAACACCAGCTGCAACAGCACCTTCAGATACAATCTTGAAAAGACCGATGTTTCCAGATGCGCTTGTGTGGCATCCACCACAGAGCTCAACGCTCTTACCGAACTTCACTACGCGAACCTTGTCACCGTACTTCTCACCGAAGAGTGCGATAGCTCCCATAGCCTTAGCCTCTTCCATGCTTGCATCTCTCTTCTCCTCGAGAGGGTTGTTCTCTCTGATGAGCTTGTTGACAAGATCCTCTGTCTTCTCGATTTCCTCATCTGTCATCTTGCTGAAGTGACTGAAGTCGAAGCGGAAGTAATCTGGACCAACAAATGAAACCTTCTGCTCAACATGAGTTCCGAGGACCTCTCTAAGAGCCTGGTCAAGGATATGTGTACAAGAGTGGTTGTTTGCAACCTTCTGACGACGCTCGCTGTCAACAACGAGTGTGAATGTTCCTGAGCAATCCTCTGGGAACTTCTCTGCAAGGTGGATTGTAAGGTTGTTCTCCTTTACTGTGTTGATGATTGTGATCTTCTCACCACTTTCTGATACGATGTATCCGGTGTCACCAACCTCACCACCCATCTCACCGTAGAACGGTGTGCGGTCGAATACAACCTGGAGCATCTCCTTGTTCTTCTGCTTAACAGTACGGGTCTTGAGGATCTGAGCGCCCTCTACTGTTGTTGTGTCGTATCCTACGAACTGAACTTCCTCCCCAGAGTGATACTCTGTCCAGTCTCCGAACTCGTTAGATGTAGCGTTGCGGGCTCTTTCCTTCTGCTTCTGGAGCTCAACGTTGAATCCCTCATGGTCTACTGTGTAACCATTCTCTGTAGCGATAAGGTCTGTAAGGTCAATTGGGAATCCGAATGTATCATAAAGTGTGAATGCGTCAACACCATTGATAACCTTAGTGTCCTTAGACTTCTCCATGTAACCGTCCATAAGAACGATACCACGGTCAAGAGTCTTGAGGAATGCGTTCTCCTCCTCACGGATAACGCTCTCGATGAGCTTCTGCTGAGCTGGGAGCTCTGGATAAGCCTCGCCCATGTCGTCAATAAGCTGAGGAACAAGTCTGCAGAGGAATGGCTCATTGAATCCAAGGAATGTGTAACCGTAACGAACTGCACGGCGGAGGATTCTTCTGATAACATAACCAGCCTTAGCGTTAGATGGGAGCTGACCGTCAGCGATAGCGAAGCTGATTGTACGGATGTGGTCTGCGATTACTCTCATAGCAACATCTGTCTTAGCATCGTCGCGGTACTTCTTTCCTGAGAACTCCTCGATCTTTCCGATGATTCCCTGGAATACGTCTGTATCGTAGTTACTGTTCTTTCCCTGGAGAACTGCGCAAAGTCTCTCGAATCCCATACCGGTATCGATGTTCTTTGCTGGAAGTGACTCAAGGTGACCGTCAGCCTTACGCTCATACTGCATGAACACAAGGTTCCAGATCTCGATTACGTGAGGGTCGCTCTTGTTTACAAGGTCACGTCCTGCAAGGCCTGTTGCCTTCTTCTCCTCTTCTGTTCTGATGTCGATGTGGATTTCTGAGCAAGGACCGCAAGGACCTGTATCACCCATCTCCCAGAAATTGTCGTGCTTGTTTCCAAGGAGGATTCTGTCCTCAGGAAGGTACTTGAGCCATGCTGCCTTTGCTTCCTCGTCAAGAGTTGTGCCGTCTTCCTCGCTTCCCTCGAATACTGTCGCGTAAAGAAGGCTCTTGTCAATCTTGTAAACCTCTGTAAGAAGTTCACAAGCACAGACGATAGCCTCTGTCTTGAAATAGTCTCCGAAACTCCAGTTTCCGAGCATCTCGAACATTGTGTGGTGATATGTGTCGTGTCCTACTTCTTCAAGGTCGTTGTGCTTACCGCTTACACGAAGACACTTCTGTGAATCGGCTGCACGGTTGAATTTTGAAACTGTATTACCAAGGAAGATGTCCTTGAACTGGTTCATACCAGCGTTTGTGAACATAAGTGTTGGGTCATTTTTGACCACCATTGGTGCAGAAGGAACCACAGTGTGTCCTTTGCTAGCAAAGAAGTCCAGGAACTTCTGCCTAATCTCTTTAGATGTCATCATATTTTTGTACGTTCTTATTTTTTCTAACCAACTTCTCCACGTAGTGGAGCGAAGATGCAAAAGTATAATTTTTTTAGCAAAAAATGGTATATTTGCCAGATATGTCTTCGTTTAAGAACTACATTATTAATCCAGAAACCTTGATGTACGAGATCAAGGAGGTTTCGATGCGCTCAAAATTCTTAAGATATTTGAGCGTATTCCTGGTTAGTGCAGCGTTGTCTGTCTTCTATTTCTGGATTTATGTGAGTGTCCTCGGACTTGATTTGCCGAAGACTGTAATCTTAAAGAAGGCCAATGATAGATGGAACTCAAAGCTTGAGCTAATGAACCGTCAATTAGATGCTTACGAAGAGGCACTTGATGGTTTGGGAATGAGGGATAATGACATTTACCGATCAATTTTTGGTATGAATGATATCCCTGATGCCGTTAGAAATTCCGGTCTTGGTGGAGTTGCCCGTTATGCTGCATTGGATGATGAAGTCAGCCGCAATTCATTGCTTTTGAGAACTCAGGTGAGACTTGACAATATCATGAAGAAAGCATATGTCCAGAGCACTTCATTTGATGAGGTTGCGACCTTGTCAAAAAGGGCTGGAGATATGGCTTCTTGTGTGCCTGCTATTCCACCAATGAATCCTGATCCTTCGAAGTTCAGACTGACAAGTAAATTCGGTTATAGATCTGACCCTATCAGTGGAAGAACAACCATGCACACCGGTTTTGACTTTGCATGCCGCCCTGGTAATCCTGTCTATTCGACAGGCGATGGAATCGTGGAGTCAGTCAGTTTCGAATTCTTCGGATATGGTAATTCCATCATCATCAATCATGGCTTTGGATACAAGACAAGATATGCTCATTTGAGCGTTATTACTGTCGCTGAAGGAATGAAGATAAAAAGAGGTGACTGTATCGGCGAATCCGGTAACTCCGGAAAGTCAACAGGACCACATCTTCATTATGAAGTCATGTACAGGGACAACTATGTTAATCCGGAAAATTACTTCGACCTCAGCATGACTCCAGCCGAGTACATGGAGATGGTTAGAAGATCGGAAGACTCTTCGGAAAAGATGCTCAGAAAGCCGTTTAAATTGGCGACCAGATTCTGCGCAGTCGCCAGCTGGCTCTGCACCTTC
>JAKSJT010000354.1 GCA_024402125.1 Bacteroidales bacterium | reverse complement strand
TTTGACTTTCCGATTATCAGATATAGTCAACATCTTGCCTATATCCATACACGGTGACAACATCATCATTAACGTCACCTAGAACATGTATCTTTTTTAAGGTGTTAATAACAAAGTCCCCGTTATCTGCAGTTAATTCTATTTGCAAGTAGTCAATTTTATCCCACGCCCTTGGTTCGCAACCAAAATGAGTCCATGTGCCATCCCATTGAGTCAGATAGTGGGTTTCGATGTCTTTTGTCCTCCAACGGATTATCGGACTAGCTTCCTCACATTCATTTTTATAAAAACTTTGGAATATTTCATTCCACTTTGTATTATTCATTTGATCCCTCTAATTATTCATCTGCACAAATTCAGGTTTATCTTTCTCTTATTATATCATCTGCTAATTCATCGGAATAGTGCAAACAAATGGGCAGCATTGCGGCAAAGCATCTCCATTTGGTGTTTCTCATACTAATTGAGAATTTTAGGAAGCCACATATTTCAAGGCTTCTGGACATATTTGAAAATTTTTTTTCTCTTATTTTTCCGTTTGAAACGACAAAATCAGCCCAAAACAGGGCTGATTCATATCATTTTCCTATACTGCGTTGTCTCTTACAAATGCTTCGAATACATCGATTGCATTGTTGTTCATACTGTCAAATACATCCGAGTAGGTATCTAGTGTGATATGGATATTGGTGTGTCCCATCCACTTCTTCAGCACAACGGGCTGAATGCCGGATTCAATGCACCTGGTAGCGAATGTATGACGTAAGGCGTGCTGACCGTAATATGGTATTCCTGCCTTCTCGCAGATTCTGCGAAAGAAGCAACACACCTGTGAGGTGGAAACAACATCATTCTTGATATAGTCATAGAAGATGGTTCCTTCCTTGTTTGGTTTTACATCCGCCAGAGCCTCCTCAAGGATCGGACGTACCAGGTCGTTGATTGGAACATCTCTCATTCCCGCATTGGTCTTGGTGTGATCTCTGCGGTAGACTCTGTTGTTGATTCCCATTGAGATTGTTCCGCTGACATGGATTACCTTCTTCTTGAAATCAATATTCTCTGGTTTAAGGGCGTTTATTTCCCCCATTCTCATACCTGTATAGAGTTCAATCAGAAGCTGTCTGCGATAGTTGTTTCTGTTATTTGGTGGTATATGTTTTTCGAGGGCAGCAACAAACAGTTTCTGTTCCTCCTGCGTCATCGCATAAATCTTTCCATCAGGCTTCACTGACTTAGGACAGCGAAGGTTTCTATTATCCATCAGATTCTTCTGCACAATATCTACAGCCATCGCTTCTCTATATGCCAGCTTGAGCTGACTATAGGTCTTTCCGATTACGCTGTTTGAGTAAGTAACCAGAGAACGAAGAAATGCTTCGATATCTTTTTCTGTAAGTTCTCTTATCGGGATCTTACCTATAAAGCTCTTCTCAATCTTCTTGAGACTGTTAACGTTCCTGTAATAGCCAGGTTCGTTAATATAATGCTTCTCATAGTCATATTCGTATCTTCTCTTGAGGATATCCACTATGGTTGATTCCACTTCGATTCCTCTGTTCTTCTCCGCCTGCTTTTCAATGAACTCCTCACTGCGTATATACAGTTCGTCTATGTCATTACCAGAAAAGGACTTTCTTCTCTTCTGATTGAACATATCCTGGTATTTAATGGTTAACTCCCAGTAGCCTGGTCTTTTTTCTCTAAGGTGGCCTTCACCTATCATTACTAATTCTTCGCTCATTCGCGATTACCTCCAGTATCTTTCTCTTGCTTTCACATGCTTCTTTGAGAAGTAATCAATAAGAGCATGTGACTCTACTACCTTGCTTCTTCCAAAATCCGCAGATGGAAAGTTCGGATCATTAAACAGTTTCTGAACTGTGTTCTCGCTCCATCCAAGCATCTTGGCAAGCTGTTCTATCGTATAGAAGTGGACCTCGCTTGAAATCACCGTCTGGTCCATATCTTTTGTATTCTGAAGCTTCATTTACATTCCCCTTTTCCCAGGGAACTATCGTTATAATAGTTCCCTTTGTCTTTCTTTACGATGATGCGAAAAAGTTTTTCGCATACTTGACAACTACTTATGATAATTCCGTTCACTGATTTCTTCGCACTTGCGTATTGCGTGGTGGATGTCCTTAAAGGTGATCCATCCAACCTTACCCCTGTATTCAATCAGCTGCTCACGATCTACAGTTTCACGCTGTTGAGCCATCACCATAGAACGCTTAGGCAGGCCCTTGATTTCAGGAAGCAATACATGCTCCGGAAGATCCAGTCTCTTAAGCTTGCTGGTTATCAGTGCGCATACATAAGTAGTGGAATTCTTGTTGAGGCGATTGTTCTGTGTAATCACAACCGGCCGGATTCCCTTCTGCACACTGCCTGCTGTTTCAGGGAAATCAACATAATAGATTTCTCCCTGTTTTACTGCAAATGGTTTTTCCTTAGACATAGAACATCAGCCTCACTCTCATTGACTTGATGTGTCCGCAGAGAAGTTCAAGCGGCATATCAAGATCTGATGCGATATCAATAAGTGACTTACCATCCAGGAAATACAGCTTAACGATTTCCTGCTCTACCGGTGGAAGTTCCTTTATTCCATCCTGCATGTCCTTGTTGCCTATAGTCATAATCCAGTCGATATCTGAATTAGCTGCATACACCTTTCTTACCCCAGGTGCAGCAAGGATTGAATCGATTACAGCTGAAAGGCTGTCATTCTCATCGAATGTAATTCCATTAATAAATTCTGTCATTTTCGTCCTCCTACGTTAATTAAGAAAGAACGAATACACACTCCCTTGACTCAGCGAAAAGAAAAAACGGATCAGAATGTATACCAGAACTGCTGCAGTATAAATAGTCTGCTCGGCAGTCTGGTTAATCTATCTGATCCAATTTGTTCTCAACACCCCGGATCATTCGGGAAACAATCAGGCGGCAGTTGGCATCCTGCTCCACGGGTTACTGGCCCCCTCGAGGTTCTCTCCAGGCCGCCCCCATTGCTTGAGTCTGTGGCTGGGCGGGAGTATCATTATTTTTCCATGAGGGTCATTGCATCGATAGGTGCCGCCTATCTTTCAGACGAGACATTATCGCTCACTCCTTATGGAGGTCATGGCGCATCGTCATGCTTGCTTTCCACTTTCGCAGCTCATGGTGAAAGTACCTGATTGATGTGTATTCGATTCTCAAAGTGCGTGAGAGGTCTTAATTATTTGTCCTCTCACTAATTGGGATAAAATTCGAATTTTGTTCACCCATTTTGAGGAAACTTTTTAGATATTTTTCTTAATTTTTTTAATAGCTCCATGAACCGACTTAAATACTGCATTTTCAGCAACATTTTCTTCCTTTGCAATCTCGCGAATTGTCTTACCATATCCAATATGCTTGATAAAACGCTCTCTCTGAGTCTGGGTAAGCTTACCCATTGCTATTGCAATCCTTTCGATTGCATCAGTTCTCCACTCCAGATATTCCGCACGGTTAATCTCGTCAATCAGCATACTCTCAGGGTCATTTCTTAAATCATTGCGCTCAATTGC
>JAKSJT010000353.1 GCA_024402125.1 Bacteroidales bacterium | reverse complement strand
GTGTTACAAAAATAAAACTTTATTCTTGCTTGACACAGTTCATTTTACACTCTCCTTTGATCATTTCGGCAGAGAGAGCATATGGATTAATTTCCGGGAAAAGTTCCTGGACTCGAACGAAGAATGAGCCTAATACACACACCTCAGACTGTATTGTTTCAACCTGCGCTCCGTTAAGCATACGGTAGATGCAATAGAACTTCACGCTGTCACGTATTCCTTCAGGAATTCTACCGAATTTAATTCGCAGATGTGCAGGGTTGTTGCTGATGAAGTATTTCCCGAAATCCCATACATCGTCATTGAATGCTATCTTTGGTCTATCTGGTGTTATTCCAAGGTACGCTTGAAGTGCATCAACATATTGCTGACTTGGTGCATTAAAGGCATACAATGGATTCCTATCCACCGGAATGCCACCGATATAACTGGATACTGGCCCTATCGCAACAGGGCTGATTGATAGGTTTCTAGTTACTGATGCTCTCATTTTTAGTCTGGATGTGTTTGTTGATCAAGTCTAAGCAGCGCGAATATGCGGCTCTAATGTCGATGAGTCCATCCCGTTCATGGGCTATCTCGCACTTCACAATCTGTTCGTCGAGGCTTGTAATTATATGGTTAAGTGCCGGGACACTGTCCTCCGTCAGGACAAGATGCTTACAACCGAGACATGTGACCATTCCAATACATTCTTTCGAATTGCAGAAGCCGATACCGTCAGGCGTTCGTCGTTCTCTAGTAAGGACATCCTTCGGTGGATTCTCTTGGTATGAGCTTTCTATGGCATTCAACTCCTCTTCTGTCCCCAAGGAATAGCCAAACATTGAATTCATGAGGACCTTGGAACGGTCAACGTAATGCACAAGGGTCGTTCGTTTGTTCTTGTGATATGAATTTGTCTTAAGAAAGTAATCTCCATCCTCTTTTGAACGCTTTGTACTCTCAATATAAGTGAAGGTCATGTAGGCCTTGCGGAAATTGGTCGAAGAATAAGCTGGAAGCCCAAGTGCTTTGCATGCTGATGACAGGGCACTGTAGAAGTTTGTAGGGCTCAGTGGGATTATTCCTCCATAGAACGGACTCGGCATCAAGAACAGCTTGTTTCTGTGTTCTTCCAAGCTGCATTGTTCGACAAAAGCTTCAGTCCTTCTCAATGTCTGTTTGATCAGTCTATATGTTGCCAATGGAATTGTTCTGTCTTCATATTCGTTTGCAGAAGTCTTCGATTTGAGCCGGATGATGTGGACATCTTCCTTCCCTGTTTCAATAAGGCAGTCACGCTCGAGTCTGCAAATATCTTTGGCTCTGAAGGGTGTCTGAAGAATCAGATTCAAGACAACAAAACATAGTTCGATCCTGGATGACTTTTCTTTCTTGTCGAGCAGTGACTTCGCTATCTGTTCAATATGCTCTTTTGGAACGGACTCCACATCGGTTTTAACACCAGAAGAAGGGATTGATCTGAAGTGTACAAGTGCCATTGGGGCGATTGTCATAAGATCAGACTCTTCTGCCCAAAGGAAAAACTGCTTACAGGCATTCAATAGACGGTTGTTCTTGTCGAAGGAGGTTCCCCGGCCGATGATAAATGTCCTGATCTGATCTGCATCAAAGGCAGAGAGATGGCTGATATCGGCTGAAGGGGCTCCTGGCATCGTCTTGATTGAGAATAAGAGTTTAAGAATCTGAACCAAAGGGGTCCGCTCCATATGTCGAGAATTGATGGCCATGTTTGAGAATATGTACCTCAAGAACATATTACGGTACAATCTGTTTGGGATACTGGAACAGTTAATCGAATAATACGCATAATCTGTAGGCGTACTGTAGTGACGTATGTCAGAAGGAGAAAAGCTTACAACTAATTTGGTAATGTCCTTCGTGTAGTCAATGTTGCTAAGTGTAACGAACTCGTAGCCCTCTATGAAAAGATGGCTGAAGTTCTTGCTCTTGACCGTTGCCTTGCTGAACTTCCTTGAATCCTTGAAAATCTCCCAGTCCGGGTATTTGTCAATGTGATAAGCATAAAAGCGACGTATTCCATCAATGACTTTCTTCAGGATGATAGGGTCACCTGCAAATCTACTTCTGAAGAACTCCAGCTGTCTAACAAAGGTGGATTCATTAAAATCCTTATAAGATCTGATCCGGAATACATCTTCACGCAAGCTGTTGGAAAACAATGATCTAAGCAACCCAAACCTTTCAATTTGATGCTTATTTGGAAGTGTCTTTGCATATTCATCCAAGATGTCATTCAATGCTAAGCCTTTCTTTGCCAATGCATTATAGTGAGAGGACCCCATCCCGTGCACTTTGCGACGATTATGCCACAGTGTATAGTCAAGTGAACCGCCAATGAGCATTTCCGTGAATCGATCCTGGTAAAGAACCTTCTCGTTCAAGGTATCTTTATTCAATAGAATCGTATTGTTGGGGAAGGTCTCATATATCCATCTGTAGAATAATGCCATAAGTGATGGCATGCTCTGTGGCCTTCGTAAATAGTGTCCCCAGAAAAGATTAAGTTCTTTGTAGTATGCAGCTTGAGAGGCGATGACCTCCGTTGTCAGGCATGTATGATCGGTATATGTCAGAGGAAGAGAATGCTCGAAATTTGCAAAGAAAGCTGAAACAACATCACGTTTGAATACACCTATTGGGGCAGAATTGCCAAACTTGAATAACAACTTTCTCAAGTCGTTGTTATTGACAAGTATTGGATATGAGTATCTGACTCCCACATAGTAGCTGAAGCATATGCCATACAAGTCGCGGTATGCCGGATTGAAAAGATCTGTATGCACTCTTTTCCCACCCACGAAGGTTCTCAAGTGAGGCATAAGCTCATCCAAGGCCTCCCTGTCATGATGCTGATAGAGGCCTTCATCATGAAGAATTATTAGTAGATGAACGGGGTATCTGATGATTTTGGCCTGCTTATGTGTTTCAACATGATGCACGACCCGCTTCGTAATTTCCAGCCATGATAAATCCGTGTGAATTGCATCTGCGAACTCCCTCGCGAACATTCGTCCCGAAATCCTATGGCTTTCATCATCATAATCGGATTCGCTGTAGGCCCGAATCATGGTCTTGCATACCAGGTCATGAGTAACAGGATCTGAAAATGGTATTTTTCTTATTACATCACTCGCTAACATACTCCTCGAAACTAACTTTTAGGTATTCCATTGAATCGTATATGCTTCTCTGCAAATCAGCCTTCATGTTGACTTCCTCCTCCGGTGTCAAGTTATAATACTTCATCGTTGAACGTATTGAATGATGACGCATCAGCTTCTGAAGGTCCTGAGGTGCTACAACAGGATTGAGGAAGTGGGCATGAAGCATCGCAAAGCCATGGCGGAAGCGATGCGAAAGATTGCCTTCGCGATGCCCTTGAACAATCGGTATCCCGGCCTCCTTGAAGTATTTCTTCAAAGTATAATCCCAGGTCTGTCCAGACAGCCGTTTCCCGGCCTTGTTCAAGAATATGTAATGGTTCTCATCTAACCCAGTTCTTTCACCGAAATCACTTTCAACGATATCTGCAACGGCATC
>JAKSJT010000352.1 GCA_024402125.1 Bacteroidales bacterium | reverse complement strand
TATAATCTGTAGTAAAATCCGGTTAGGTTGCGTCTATAAGTAAAACTTCTAAATTGTTCATATATAAGCAAGGTACTTTTATGACTTTCAAGGAAAATATAGCACTGTACAGGCTTCTGAGCAAGAATCAGCATCTGGCTGACAAACGCCATCCGATGTTGGACAAGAACAGGGCCATGAAGGTGTTCACGTTTATCTTCATAGGCTTCTGGGCTGTGTATCTTATGTTTTTCGGATTTCTTTTCGCTAATGTGCTGAAGGATGAAAGTGCCGAACCGTATGACATCATCAATGGCGGTTTCATTGTATTCCTCATCATCGACTTCTTTGCCAGGTTCGGTATGCAGGAAACACCTGCACAGATAATTAAGCCATACAAGTTGTTGCCAATACCGGAGAATTTCCTCCACAACGCATTCCTGCTGAAAATTGGTCTCAGCTGGGGAAATCTGTTCTGGATGTTCTTCTTCGTTCCATTTGGAATAATGTCTGTGGCACTTGCTCCGTTCTACACGTTTGTCAACTTCATCGGTTACATGCTGGGAGTATGGCTTATGTTTGTGTTTGATGGTTACTGGTATCTTTTCTGGAGGACACTCATCAATCATCATACATGGTACCTTCTCATCCCTTGTGCAATATATGGCGCTCTGGTATTCTTCGGGATGGTCAATGCTGACTGGTTCTTCGATGCGTCATCTGATCTTCTTCGTGGATGCATCACCTGGAATGCACTGAGTTTCGTCATCATCATTGCAATGATTCTTGTGATGTTCTTCGTCAACAGAATCTTCCAGAAGAAGTTTGTCTACATGGAGATTGCCAAGGTTGAGAAGATCAAGAAGGTGAAGTCGTCCGAGATGAGTTTCCTCAACCGGTTCGGCATTGTCGGTGAATATCTTAAACTTGAAATCAAGTCAATTATCCGCAACCAGATAATCCGTAAGTCGTTCATCTCAGGACTTATCTGTACTCTGATGTTCTGTTGTCTGTTTGCCTTTACCGATGCCTACGACAATCAGCCGTTCATGCGTACATTTATCTGTATGTACTGTTTCTCGGCGTTAGGCGTCATCACTCTCACTAATGTGATGGGTGCAGAGGGTAACTACATTGACGGATTGATGAGCCGTAAGGAATCCGTACTTGCACTTCTCAAGGCTAAGTACTATTTCAACTGCTTGATGATGATTCTGCCTCTGATTTTCTGTATCATGCCTGTTATCGAGAATAAGATGACCTTTATGGAAGCACTTGCATGCCTGTTCTTCTCTATGGGTGTGATATTCCCGTTCCTGTTCCAGCTGGCAGTTTACAATTCCACTACCATACATCTGAATGAGAAGATGACGAAGGGTGGTCAGAATTCCAAATACCAGATTATTGTGTCACTCGTGGCATTGTTCGTTCCAATGGGCATAATGTACCTCCTTGTCACACTCTTGGGTACTAACATTGGTTCTCTTGTTATGATTGCTATTGGCGCAGTAGGTGCAGCACTGCATCCTCTGTGGCTGAAAAATATTTATTCACGATTCATGAAACGCAGATATGAAAACATGGCCGGTTTCCGTGCAACTCGATAATGTCAAGAAGACATTTGGCGATAAGGTTGCATTAGCAATTGACAGTCTAAGGATAGAGGGCGGAGAAGTTCTGGGCCTCGTAGGTAATAATGGGGCAGGAAAGACAACCATGTTCCGTATCATTCTTGATTTGCTGAAGGCAGACTTGGGCGAGACAAGGATTGATAACTATATTACCTCGGAATGTGAGGACTGGAAGGCATTTACAGGGTCGTACCTTGATAGTGGATTCCTGATTGAATACCTTACTCCAGAGGAATATTTCTCCTTCATCGCAAAGGTTAACGGTATTTCTAAGGACGAACTCGAGGAACGTCTCAAGAAGTTCGAGGACCTGATGAATGGAGAAGTCATGGGACAGAACAAGCTCATCCGTAACCTCTCTGCCGGTAACAAGCAGAAGGTTGGTATCATTGCTGCCCTTCTCCATAATCCACAGCTTATCATTCTTGACGAGCCGTTCAATTTCCTTGACCCGTCAAGTCAGTTGGCAATCAAGTACATCCTTGACGATTACAACAAACAGACAGGAGCAACGATTCTGATATCAAGCCACAGCCTGTCGAATACACTTGACATCTGTACCCGTGTCATCTTGCTTGAACATGGAGAGGTCATCAAGGACATGAAGAAGGATGAAGAAGATGTAACTGCCGTTCTGAAACAATATTTCGAAAGCAGTCTGCATCATGAGCAGTAAGTCTTCTGTTTTCGCTGTCATATTCATCTCCAGCCTGCTCGTGGCTTGCCATTCGTCGAAGAATTTCGTCGGCAACATCAGCAAGCAGGAAGTAAGGTTGGCGGAACAAAGACTTGGTATGGACATCAGCAAGCATGATGATGTGGCTCTCATGGTAGAGTCTTCAAGATGGCTGGGTGTCCCATATAAGTTCGGAGGACTGTCTCGTGACGGACTCGACTGTTCTGGTTTGGCAACTGTTATATATTATAATGTGTATAACACCAAACTTCATCGCAAGAGCATTGACCAGTTCAACCTGGATAGTCGTCACATAAAGAGACAGAAACTGAAGAGCGGTGATCTCGTGTTCTTTTCTATCACCCAGAGTGGAAAGGCCATAGACCATGTGGGTGTGTATCTGAAAGATGACAAGTTCATTCACGCCTCCACTTCGAAAGGTGTTATCGTGAACAACCTTGATGAGCAATACTATACATCGCACTGGGTGTCGGGAGGACGAGTGAAACACTAATATACGAAAGTTGACAAGACATTCTGATGATTAAAAAACTAAATATTGATGAGCGTTAAGATAGATGACAGTTGGGCAACTTTGTTGGCAGACGAGTTTGAAAAACCTTATTTTCAGGCTCTCATAAGCTTTGTCAGGAGTGAATATAGTCAATACCGATGTTTTCCTCCAGGGAATCTTATCTTCAATGCCTTCAACACTACTCCGTACGACAAGGTGAAAGTGGTTCTTCTTGGACAGGATCCGTATCATGAGCCAGGACAGGCACATGGACTTTGCTTCTCTGTCAACGACGGCATTCCATTCCCTCCTTCACTTGTGAATATATTCAAGGAAATCCAGACCGACATAGGGACTCCGGTACCATCGAGCGGCAACCTTACTCGCTGGGCACAACAGGGTGTGCTGCTTCTCAATGCCACTCTTACCGTCCGTGAACATCAGGCTGGCTCACATCAGCGAAGAGGATGGGAGACCTTCACGGATTCAGTTATCCGTCTTCTGAGTGATACCCGCGAGAACCTGGTGTTTATCCTCTGGGGTGGCTATGCCCAGAGCAAGAGCTATCTCATTGACGGCAGAAAACATCTTGTGCTCAGTTCTGCTCATCCATCTCCTCTGTCTGCATATCGTGGCTTCTTCGGAAACCATCATTTCTCGCTCACTAATCAGTATCTCATCAGCAAAGGGATAGAACCAATCAAATGGTAATACAATGAAGGGGTGTTCTATTAATTCCCCGCAAAAAATAAATAATTAACGAACTATGGG
>JAKSJT010000351.1 GCA_024402125.1 Bacteroidales bacterium | reverse complement strand
ACTTTGTCCTCCTATAAATTTTTCATTTTAGGTTATATTTATACGTGGTTAACTTGGATAAATTGCAAATATAAAAAAAAAATATGAAAAGAAATGAAATGAAAAGAAATGAAAAGAAATGAAAAGAAATGAAAAGAAATGAATCGTAAATTTAACAATCAAAAACAAAAAGTCCTCAAGGAAATTACTCCTCAAGGACTCATCTGTATAAAATGGATGAATTAGCAGCCTTTTGAATCCAAACTGCAGGACAGACCGCTTGGTCTTGACTTAAGTCCTACATCCTCTGGACTGAGAGTTACTGTTCCATCTTCAAATTCAAAGCAAGGGATTCCGATGTTTCCCTTCAGGATAGCCTGCTCGAAAACAGGATTTCCATCTCTTAGAGCCATAAACCTCTTAAGATTGCTGACGTGTTCTCCGATATTGATGATCTCAAAACTTGGATCATCCTTTATCTGAGGTTCCACGTATATGCAATCCTTACAGGATGGCATAAAATACACTTTAATCATACACTACTACTATTTATTCTAACTACTACTCTAACTAATTCTAACCAAAACAGATATCAAGATTCCTAGAACTTCTCCTGCTTCAGTGCCTCAACATACTTGTCGATTCTCTGAAGCTGAGTTGGGATCTGGATACTCTGCGGGCAGTGATCCATACACTTACGGCAACCGATACAGTGGTCTGCCTGACGGATTGTCTCCACTGCCTTGTCGTCTGATGTAAGATATGACCTCTTCAGTTTCTTGAAGTTCTCCTGCTCCACACTCTCTGCGATAGTACCATCGTTCACATTCTTGTTGTAATGCTTGAAGATGGTTGGAATGTCGATACCGTAAGGACAAGGCATACAGTAAGCACATCCTGTACAAGGGACAAGAGGATAGCTCTTGATGATACCCGCAGCTGACTCAAGGAAGTCAAGTTCCTCATCAGTTAGAGGCTTGAAGTGAAGCATTGCCTTAAGGTTATCCTGAAGATGCTCCATATATGTCATACCGCTAAGTACAGTCTGAACTCCAGGGTGTGTTGCGCAGAATCTGAATGCCCATGATGCCACTGACATCGAAGGCTCTCTCTGCTTCATCTGCTTTGTCACGTTCTGAGGGACTGATGAAAGAGCACCACCAAGGAGAGGTTCCATGATGACAACTGGAACACCACGCTTTGAGAGCTGCTCGTACATATAGTCAGCATTTGTTGTACCTCTTGCGCCGTTTGCCTCAGCATGAGTCCAGTCAACATAGTTCATCTGGATCTGCACGAAGTCAAACTTATACTTGTCAAGCTGCTCAAGCATCTCATCGAAGCCCTTTCTGTCTCCATGGAATGAGAATCCCAATTTACGGATATGGCCCTCAGCCTTCTGCTGGAGAAGGAAATCAAGGAGTCCGTTATCCAGGAATCTTGTCTTGAATGCCGCATAACCAGGAAGGTTATGAAGAAGGTAGTAATCAATATAATCTGTATTGTAGTACTTGAGTGACTGCTTATACATATTGACACCTGCCTCATATGTCTGAAGTGCACCTCTATGGTTTGAGAGCTTTGTAGCTACATAGTAGCTCTCACGAGGGTAACGTGAAAGAGCTTTTGCAGTTGCCTCCTCACTCTGTCCCTGAAGATATACAGGAGCTGAATCGAAGTAGTTGATTCCGTGAGCCATAGCATAGTCTACGAGCTCATTTACAGAATCCTGGTCAACGATATCATTGCCATTCTCATCCTTTTTCATCTGCCAGCGCATACATCCGTAACCAAGGACTGATACCTTGTCACCACCGAACTCGCGATATGGCATCTGCTCCGGTCCATTGACATCAATGGTTCCGCCATTTATCTTGTTGGCAGTCTTTGTACTGTTGCAGGCAACTACAGCACCTGCAGCCACTGCACCTACTCCTGCCTTCTTCAAAAAGTCACGTCTATTTATCTTTTCCATTCTGAATCCTCCTTAATCTGTAATGTGAACACTGAGACCATTTACATGGATAGCACTGAGTGGTCGAGATGGGCAAAGGTTTTCACATGCGCCACATCCGATACACTTAGCCTCATCGACTGTAGGGATCTGAGCACCCCTTGGTCTTGACGGATCCTTTGGAACCATGATAATTGCGCCTACCGGGCAGTGACGGGCACAGTTTCCGCAGCTTACGCCATCTCTATTGACAACGCACATGTCAAGGTTAACCTCAGCTACACCGATATGCATCATTGTCTTCTCCTCAGGTGTGATTGGAAGGATAGCTCCTGCTGGACAAACCTGAGAGCAGTTTGTACACTCTGGACGGCAGTAGCCCTTTTCATACTGCATGACAGGCTGCATGAAGTGCTCAAGGTCAAGAGATGGTCTGAGGACTCCGTTAGGACAACCTGAAACGCAGAGCTGACATGCTGTACAGTGCTTGTAGAAATCCTTCACGCCCTTTGCTCCGAAAGGAACAAGAGGGTTTGTTCTTTCTGGAATCTGCTTTCCTTCGAGTGCTGCAAGACCTCCGTCAACAAGAGACTCCTGAGCCTTGAGGGTAGCGGCACCTGCCATAGCTGTTCCTACCATGAATGCTCTCTTTGAAGCATCTACGCTCTCGGAAGATGGCTTAGCCTCCTTCTTTGCATAAGCGTTTCTGTACTTGAGTCCACCGAACTTGCAAGTTTCGATACAGTTGAAGCAGTCAACGCATCTTGAGTAGTCAATCTTCTTATTGTCTACATCGATACAGTTAGCCTTACAACCCTTCTCACACATGTGGCAACCCTTACATACATCAGCATCAATCATCGGACGGAAGATCGCGAATCTTGAAAGGAAGCTGAGTGTTGTACCGACTGGACAGATTGTATTACAGTATGTTCTTCCTCCGATTACAGCAAGAGATGCAACCACAAGGAATGTCACGATAGCCACAGCAAGCATTGGAGCACCTGCCGGGTGAACGAATGTCTGAACCATTCTGCCGTATGCACTGTAAGGAGCAATAAGAGCTACACAAACCTGAACTCCAGCTACAAGAGCGACAACGAACAATGCAAATACTGTATATCTGACAATCTTGTTCTCCTTTGTGAACTTGAAGTCGTTTCTCTGCTTAAGAAGAGATCCCTTAACCTTACGGCCTGTGAAGAATCCTCTGATTGCACTTACGATGTCCTGGAACACTCCCATAGGACAAATGACTGAGCAGTAGATTCTACCGAAAACAAGTGTCAGAAGACAGATACCGATAATGACTACGAAATTGAGCGCCAACGCTGCTGGCAGGAACTGAAGCTTTGCCATCCATCCCCACCACTGCTGACCGATGCCAACAAACAGTAAAGTAATAAGGATGAAGAAGATGGCTGCTAATGCGATTCTAATCTTTTTCAACATAATACTATATTAATTGTGGTCCAAAATTAGTAATTTTTTCGATGCGTTCTTTAATTTTTTAATTAATAGATTGACTTTTTCATAAAATTACTTACATTTGTGAAGTTTAAATACAAATGATTAGTACTCTTTCACATACCCACCATCATCACCATCGTAACTAGCGAAGGTAAGTATGGCGTATATTGATGTGACATGACATATACAAAGG
>JAKSJT010000350.1 GCA_024402125.1 Bacteroidales bacterium | reverse complement strand
TCATCAATGAAGAATGCAAGTGCAGGTGATACTTCATTGTCAGATATTCTTAAGAGCAGTGATATTCCTTCTTCATTTGCAACTGCTACATTCCAGAGAAATACCGAGCAGCTGTCTAGAATTGTTGAATCTCTAGACAATTCTACTGTGATGGAAAATCTGTTGAGGGCCCAGACTTTCAGACTTGACGAACTGGAACCAAAAGACGCTGTCTCATCAGATTCTATTTCAAAGTGGTTAAATGATGGATATACCAGTATAGGTTATAAGAACTCTCAGAATTACTGGAAGGATATTTATTCAATTAAATACACTAAACAGAGCGATTCTGATCCAAGAGGTCGTTCTTATGAGGTCACTTTGACACCAAATAAGATAAAGTTTGTCGATGATGACAATACAGTGGCCAGCGGACTAACTTTCCATCTTTCACCATATAAGCAGGTTATTGCTTTGTATAAGAAGTATTTGGCTGATAATAAATTGTCTTCAGGAAGTCTAGACGCATTCTATCAATCGCTTGTAAACTATAAGTATCCGTCTTGTCGTCCTGCGTTTTATGTTGACCAGAGGGAGATAAAGGCAATTGAACAGACTGCTGAGTTTACAACTGAAGGATTGGTATACAAGTACACTAAAGGACAACGAGTGGTTCTTGAACCTAATGCATTGTGTCTTCCTGAATCAATGTTCAACTGGCACTTCAATGTGAATAAAAGCGATATTTTAGTTCAGTTTCCAACAGAGGAAGATTATATGTACGTAAAAGGTGTTCCTGCGGATAATTCTTTGTACAAGAGAGTTACGTTCCAATTTCCTGGATATAAATGGATGACACCTTATGGTAATACTGCATTAACTCCTTCTTTTCCTGTTGATGAAGCTAATAAATCTATAATCAACCCATATGAAAAAAGACCTGAGTATTTATATGGTCTTTTGAAGGAAGCATTTACCAGTGCTTTTGCCAGTGAAAATGATCTTACCGTTGACTCTGCTTTAAGAAACCTTCTTACAAAATATAGCAAAGAAGCTGCACCGACATTATTATTGTTGACCATGTCATTCAAAGAGCAGAATGCACCACTTCTGTCGCCACTTCTCAATGATCAAAGTGTACTTTCGAATCTGCCGAAGGATCTTAAGATTTCATTTATTGCAAGCTATTTTGCATGTTTCAACTTGCTTGGTAAAACTTATTCAATGTGGACATCTTACCTTGGCAAGCAAGGTTTGATCAATATCCTAAGCTATAACGATACTACAGCCCCATGGATGCAGTTGATGTTGCTGCATGCAATATGCAATACTAGTCGTTGGCAGAGACAATTTGCTCCGATGATGTTCTTTATCAATTCACGTATTGGGGAGACTCCATCTAATCTGATTCTGCAGGATATGATAGTGCCCGTAAAGGGTTTTAATAGGAATTGTGTCGTGAAATCAAATTATGATTTAGAGAGATATAATTACTATCAGAAGACTGCGACATCCGAATTGCAATTGAAACTGCAACTTAATACTATTAAGTATTACAAGGCTGTAGGACAACCGGTAAATGAGAGCAAGACTGTATCATATCAGGCAGGTCTGCAGGAAGACGAGTCATTTGAAAGGATGAAGGAAGTAGCTTCTATGTACTATCAGCAGTTCTATTCTGATACAAAGGAAGGAAAAAAGATTCGTGAACAGTATCTGGATGAACTGATGATGTCCAAATATCCTATCCTTGCTTATCCGTTCTTCCCTGAACCTACATACTATTATCTCAAGATGATCTCTGACAAGTTCATCATTCCAGGGCTTGAAGAGATTCCTGACAATGGTATAGCTATGTTCATGAGCAATGCTGCATTCGAGGAAGCATACCTCTGCGGTATGAACACAGAGATGGGTAAGGAACTTCTTTGGAGAGAGTATCCTACAGACCAGAGAGGATCGTATTTCCGCAAGTTCTGGGATTCGGAGTCGTCAGTTGAAGCTATTCATGACGACAAGTTCTTTGATGTTGAACCTGTCCACTTATGGAAGGGTAGACTTGGACAGAACCATAAGGACTCAAAGAGCGGTCTTCTGATCTTTGCCCTTAGAGGACAGTTGATGAGGCAGTATCCGACAACAAAGATTTATCTTAATGGAGCCATTCCTGGAGATAAACCTAATACATTGTCGTTCTCGGCTGAAAAGATTGAGCCTGTGATGGAAACTTTCATTAGAGAGGATATCCTTCTTGTCGGCTTCAAGATTTCACTTCTTAAGGCTTTGGGTAATCCGGATAAGAATGACTACGGTTATATGTTGACATTTGAGCAGAGCCTTGATGACCTGGAGTTCTGTCAGGGTGCAGTCAAGCCAACAAACACTTCTGCTACAACAGCATATTAACTTAATGATAATGTAACCATTTATGGTGAGCATGTTTCATTATTTGTTTAGAAACTAATGTGATTATGAGCAGTGTAGATTTACAAAGAACACTTGATACAATACCTTCAACAAGTCCAATCCTTTTCTTCCCTTTGAGACTTGAAACCTGTTTCGATGGTCCTAAGAAGCTGAAGGTTAGAATTATACCGGATGAGATTCTCCTCAGGTATCCGACTGATTTTTTGACAAAAACTCATTCAGAGGAAGGCAAGAGGTTCTGGATCCAATGGTTTATTGCAAGTGGAGACGCCAAGTCCGAGTTTCAGGCATGGCGTAACTTGTGCAACAAGTATGGAGTTCATCATGCAGGACAAATAGCTCTTCTCACTCGTCCTATCAATCTGGATGCATTCAGGCTAGGTGGCGATCTGTTCAGGAGCAGACCATATGCTATCGTTCAGTCTGATGGAAAGGTTGTCAATATCTATGACCTCTGCGACTCTATCTATGAGGAGCTTTCAAAGATTGATATCACAGCCAATTCACCAGCAACAGTGAGCTTTACAGGCGTTCCTGAGGCACTCAACAAAATATCCATCTCTCTGTCATCAATTTCAACGGTTCTTGATCTTCGTCCTTCAATAGTTGATAGCTTCTATGATAAAATAAGAGACTGTGTAAGATATCTGACACAGAGACTGGAAGGCATTGGGGCTTTCTATGAGAAGTTTCCTAAGTACAAGAACAACAAGAGTGTATTTGATACAGTAGATAAGGACTATTATGCATATTGCCAGTTAAGGGATCAGGTGGCTCGTTTCACTACCGAAAATGAGAAGAAGGCAATTACCCTTGAGGACATGGTTAATCAGTATCTAAATGATACTGACTTCGACAAGGAGTTCTTCCCTAAGACCCTTGCTGTGAATTCTGAGTCATATGGAGTTCCTAAGGCTTCATATATGCCTAATTCTTTCATTTTTGCTGGTTATGCCAAGTATAATGATGGTACTACTGGACTTAATATTGTTGAGAGTAAACCATTCGATCAGAGTGTTGCTATGGGTGCAGATCTTCTTACTTCATCTGACCCAGGGTTCATGATTGATGAGTCCGGAAACATGATTGTTCCTGACAATCTCAAGTGGATGGTAGATTACGACGAGGCTGAAAAATGTGGACTTGCCATTACAGTCAATCTTTCTAAAGAATGTGAATTCTGCCATGGATTCGATACATTTTTACCATGCGATACCGTTTATTCTGCATC
>JAKSJT010000035.1 GCA_024402125.1 Bacteroidales bacterium | reverse complement strand
TCTACCAGAGTATAGTTTCCTGCAGGCATCATCTCAATCAGATGCTCGGTTCCGCTCTTTACCTTCTGCCAGTGTTGAGGCCCCTTGTCAGTTGTACCTGCACCAGAGACATAGATGAAGGTCATCTTGTCTTTGTCAGGCATTATGCTGGCGATGTGCACAGGAATAGTCCTGCTTATCATCTCGTACTTGTCCTTTGGTGTACCAACTGAAGTGATACCGGCAGCAAAGAAGCATACATCGTATCCGTCAAGCCTTGGGTCACCTTCCTTGATGTCCAGAAGATCCGGAACAATGAGCTCTTCAAGTTTTGGGTGGGTGTGTCCGCAGCTTCTTCTGGAAATTGACAATACCTTACCAATTCTGCTGTCATCAAGCATGGCGAGAAGAACACCTTCTCCGACATATCCGGTTGCTCCGGTAACAATTGCGTTAATCATATTGGACAATACTCTAACAAATGATAAATCAGTTAATAATGCAATGATAACTATTTTCTGCCAAATAATATATGCTTGTCTGTTGTCAAATAACTTGATGTAGACTAACTTTGAGGTGAAAAAGCTATTTAGACAGACTATGACATTCAATTGTAAAAGATTCTTAGTATCACTCGTCCTTTCCATTGGACTATGCTGCGCCGCATCAGCGCAGATGATGGAGCTTCCTACCTATTATCCTGAAGAGGTAGCATTGCAGGCGCTAAAGGGTTCAGCAACTGTTTCCGTTAGAGAGGCTGATGACTATTTCCTGTTTAGTCCGAATTCGGGCTCGATTGATGTAGGTATCATCTTTTATGCCGGAGCTCTTGTTCCAGAAGAAGCGTACGCTCCACTTATGGATAATCTTGCCCGTAGGGGAGTTACATGTGCTCTTATGAAGACTCATCCTGACCCAAATACCCGGATGATGAACTTCGCTGATGGTATTTCAGACAGTGACATGTCATTATGCAACACTTGGTATCTTGCAGGACATTCCATGGGTGGTAATATGGCAGGTACTTTTATTCTCAATCAGACAGACAAGTACAGAGGACTAATAATGGTTGGAGCATATACAAGCACAGATCTGTCCAAGACTAATCTCAAGACAATGCTCATAACAGGTACGAATGACCTTGTTCTTAATAGAGAGAATTACAAAAGGTGTCTTGCCAATCTTCCGGAAGGATATGTTGAGCATGAGATAGTAGGTGGAAACCACGCTTTGTTTGGCAATTACGGAAAACAGCTTCGAGACGGAGAAGCAACTGTCTCTGCTTCCGTTCAGCAGAATCTTACCGCTGAGTGGATCATAGAGTTTGTGAAATAGCAATTCTTCTATTCTTTCAAAATCAGAGTGAGAATCAATACTCTGTGACAGCTCTGACTGGAAAGCCTAAATAGCGATCGGAAATAGCAAACCCAATTACTTTAGAATATTTAAAGCTGAAGTGTATCATGTCTGCTTCACTATCCTTCCCATGCATTTTAGTAGATAGCCAATAACTCCCCAAACCGATTAGCTCCGTTTCTGTACCTTTGCGATATCCAGCAGCAGGAAGGAAGATAGAGTTTCCTTTGTAACCATCAATTTTGCTGGTTACGAGATAGCCTTTGACTTCCTTGCCATCTGAATTCGTTCTGGTTGTCCATGTCCATTCACACTTGTCTTGGTCCGTAAACTCAAGTATGTCATAGAGACTTGGTGTTCGCCACTTGTTCCCCCACATTGCCGTTGCAGCATCATCACTTGGTTCCAGGTACCGATCACTAGTATATTTGGTCATTCCATGGATTTTTGTACCCCACTTGTATTCCCCAGGATTGTCCCAGGAATAGTTCGATTTCTCGGCTGTTTCTCCCCAAGCGAAGTAGGAACCAAAGTCGGCATCGTTTTTAGCTCCGATATTCATGATCGCCCACTTGATCGGCTTGCCATGCAAGTCCTTTAGTCCCAGATCGATAGCTTCGACACCACCTGACAGGTCAATGATTTGAGGTTCTTCTTTTTTGCATGACACAAAAGAACAAAGGAAAAGGATAATGAGTAATTTGGTCAGAACTTTCATGGTGGTTGTAATTATTGGGCATCACAAATGTAATTGATATCTAATTATCAGGCAAGAACTGTTCGAAACTACACTTTAAAATGACGTAATTGGCCATTGCGGTAGTTTTGGGTTTGTAACTTCGCTAAATATGTGTATTTTTAGCATAGTTGGTATTATTCACTATTAGCCGTATATGAGAAAGTTATTATTTCAGATATTAGTCTTGGCTTCTTCATTGCTTTTTTCTTCAGCTTCAGCCAATGCTCAGGACTATCCTTTCAGAAATACCAGACTGTCTGTAGACCAGAGAGTGGAAGACCTTCTTTCCCGCCTTACTTTGCAGGAGAAAGTAGGCCTTATGATGAACGGCAACAAGCCTGTTGACAGGTTTGGTATCCCATACTATAACTGGTGGAACGAGGCCCTGCACGGAGTGGCCAGAGCAGGTCATGCCACATCGTTTCCTCAGGCTATCGGAATGGCTGCAACGTTTGATCCGGCTCTTCAGGAAAAGACTTTCTCATATGTTTCGGATGAAGCTAGAGCTAAGTACAATGCTGTCAGAAAGAAGGATAAGTTTGTGATGTACAACGGCCTTACTTTCTGGACCCCGAATATTAATATTTTCAGAGACCCTAGATGGGGTAGAGGTCAGGAGACCTATGGAGAAGATCCGTACCTTACTTCCGTTATGGGAATGGCTACAGTCAGAGGTCTCCAGGGAAACGACAGCAAGTACCTAAAGGCTCATGCATGTGCAAAGCACTTTGCAGTTCATAGCGGTCCTGAGAAAGACCGTCACAGCTTTGACGTTACAGTGTCGGGAAGAGACCTTTGGGAAACTTACCTTCCAGCCTTCGAGGCTCTTGTCACAAAGGCGAATGTAAAGGAGGTCATGGGTGCATATCATAGCTATGATGGAGACCCATGCTGTGAGAGTGATCTCCTCCTTGACGAAATCCTTCATAAGAAATGGGGTTATGACGGAATCGTAGTATCTGACTGTGGAGCCATCGAGGATTTCTATAAGAAAGACGCTCATGCAAAGTATCCTGATGCTGCTTCAGCTTCGGCTGCAGCAGTTAAGGCAGGAACTTGTATCGAGTGTGGCGGAACCTACAGCAGTCTGGTTGAGGCCGTCTCCCGAAACCTTATAGATGAAGGTACCATTGATGCTGCAGTAAGGAAGATCCTGAAGGGAAGGTTCGAACTTGGCATGTTCGACCCGGACTCAATGGTTCCATGGAGCTCGATTACAGAAAGTGTCATAGAATCCAATGAGCATAAGGCACATGCACTTAAAGTTGCAAGGGAGTCTGTTGTAATGCTTAAGAATAACGGAGTTCTTCCGGCTAGTCCTTCAACAATAAAGAAGATTGCAGTTGTAGGTCCTAATGCTGATGACCCTACAATGATGCTTGCTAACTATAACGGCTTCCCTGAGCATGTGACAACTATCCTTGAGGGTATTAGGGCCGCTTATCCTAATGCTGAGGTTACATACGAAAGAGGCTGTGATATCGTTGAAGGATGGAGATATGTTCAGCCTGCTCAGGAGAGAACAAAGACAAAGTTCCAGGTTGATGAGGTAGTGTTCTCTGACATGTCGGCTGCCGAGAAAGGCAGGTTCTTTGCCCAGATGGCAAAGGAGGCTTCAGAAGTTGACACATCCAAGGATCCAAAGCCTATGTCATCAGACAACTATACAAAGGAGTCCCTTTCAAAACTTGCAAGAAGAAGTGCTGATGCGGACCTTATTATCTTTGTAGGTGGCCTTTCTGCCAATATCGAGGGTGAGGAAATGAAAGATATGACCTTTGATGGGTTTGACGGAGGTGACAGAACTAAGATCGAGCTTCCGGAAGTCCAGTCAAAGGTTCTTAAGGCTCTTCATTCAACTGGAAAGCCTGTAGTGTTCGTTCTATGTACAGGTAGTGCAGTTGCTCTATCCCAGAACGAGAAGGACTATGATGCTCTTCTTTGTGCATGGTACGGAGGTCAGGCGGGAGGAACTGCTGTCGGCGAAATCCTAAGCGGTAAAGTCAGTCCATCCGGAAAGCTTCCTGTAACATTCTACGCCTCTACTAGCCAGCTTCCTGATTTCTCGAGCTATGATATGAAGGGAAGGACCTACAGATACATGAAGGAGTCTCCTCTCTATCCGCTTGGCTATGGCCTTTCATATGCAAGCTTCGAGTATGGCAGATCATCATTGTCAAGCAGCAGGATAAAGGCAGGGGAGAAGGTGACTGTCAATGTCTCAGTTACCAACCTTAGCCGTATCGCAGCTGATGAAATAGTCGAAGTATATGTCAGAAGACTGGGTGATTCCAAAGCACCGTTCAAGTCATTGAAGGGCTTCCAGAGAGTGAACATACTTCCAGGTCAGACTAGATTCGTGTCCATCACACTTGATGCTGATGCCTTCAAGTACTACGACCAGAAGGAAGATGGTCTTGTTGTGAAGCCAGGAAACTATCAGATTATGGTGGGAGGGTCTTCTGCAGACTCTTCTCTAAAGAAGATGAATCTAACTGTTCTTTAAGTACCAATGACATCCGATAATAAGCTTATCGCATATTGTGGTCTTGACTGCGGAGCATGTGAGGCCAGAAAGGCTACGCTCACAAATGATGATGAACTCCGAAAGGAGGTTTCTCGCAAATGGTGTCAGATGAATGGCACGGATCAGATAACTCCGGAAACCATAAACTGCGAAGGATGCAGAACTGGCGGAGTCAAGTTCGCTTATTGTGACTATATGTGCCCGATTCGAAAGTGTGCCCTGTCAAAAGGCATTGACACATGTGCTGATTGTCCTGAGAAAGAATCGTGTGATATGCTTGCGCCTTTCACTTCCAATGACGAGGCAAGGTCTAACCTCGGACTGTAAGTATTATTACTGCAGATAAGACAAGCACACCTCCCAGAATATTCAGTCCCGATACAGGATCTCCTAGAAGACAGATGCCCACAACCATGGCTGTTACAGGCTCCAGAGCTCCTAGTAGGGCTACAACTGTGCTCTTTATAAGCCTTAGTGACAATGTAACGCAGATATTGCTGAAGGCAGTCGGGATAAGTCCCAGAAGGATAAGGTTTATCCAGCTGCTTTTACTTGGTATGCTGTCAATTCCACCACCTGCTATCATCTGATAGATGGAAAGGTATATCATGCTGAGAAAGAACACGTAGAAGGTCAGCTTCAGGCTTGGGATTCTGCTGAGGTTCAGTCTTGGAAGAAATATGATATACAAGGCATAGGTAAGTCCTGATAGAAGTCCCCATGTTACACCTATCGATGAGAACTTGGCTGGCTCGGTGAGAGCATTGGTCAGAAGAAGAACGCCCATCACGGTAATGACAAGAGCGGATGTTATCTTCCATGAGAATTTCTCCCTTAGGAACAGCAGCCCAATCAGGGCGCACCATATAGGGTCGGTGTAGACTAGTGCTGTTGCGATTCCGGAAGACAGGTAATCATATGCGTTGAGGGTCGTTATGGCTGTTCCGATATAGAAAAGCGACAAAAGAGATATCCTTAGGAATTCTCCCAATGTTATTCGAAGTGATGTCTTCTGGATAAGAAGGGCGGCGAGCATACCGGTGCAACCGAACAGGAACCTGTACACAAGGATGCTGACATTGTCCATTCCGTCTGCTATGACAGGGATGGAGAACAGCGGTATAAGGCCGAAGGACATTCCGGCGAGAAGACCTAGGCAATAGCCTTTAGTACTCTGCGAGAGGATCATCTGATTGGAGATGTCATGATGTTGTCCCCTGCGATTCTTTTGTCATAGACAAAGATAGCTAGGCATACAAGAGATAGCGATATGAAGCCTGCTACACCAGTTAGTCCTACTGTAAGGTCGTTTCCCCCTACAATGCAGAGAACAACTGCTCCTGCCATCGCATTTATGCATCCATGGATAACAGCAGCTATGACTACAGATTGTGTCTTCAGTACAAAATAAAGCTCAATAACTCCTGCAAGAATGCAGAATATGCACATCATCGCTACTCCGATAACCGGGTGCTGCGGATAGTTGTGTCCTTCGAGAATAAGTGGAGTATGCCATATTCCCCATACAAGGCCGATAAAAAGTGCGGCGATTATGAATTTCTTGCCTTTAAGACAGGCTACCATGTAGTTTCTCCAGCCATACTCCTCTCCGAAAGCGGCAACTGCATTTATTGTGCATCCGGCCAGGACTCCGCTGATTAGTGTGCTTGCTAGTATTGCTGTTGGCGGAATCATCTCCAACTGTGATCTGAGAAGATCCGCCTGTTCTCCAGAAAGACCGTTCATTGATATTACCTGATCGGCTCCGAAATGTATCTCTACTCCTGGCATAAGTGCACTTACTGGAATGCAGATAACAATTGCTGCAATGACTGCAATGATTGCCCATACCCATGCCCAGCTGAACTTGATCCTGAGAAACCCTGTGTCTGTTATTTTCTCCTTGTTGATTATCTGAAGGGCAAGTGCTGTCAGAAGAGGGAAGAACATGTACACGCTCTTGAATAGTGTCATGATAATTGGATTCCCAGTGAATGATTCCCCGGCTAAAGTTACTATGCCGTAGTAGATTGCCCAGGATACTAGACAAACGGCAAGTGAGAATATAAGTGCTTTTTTCATGTTGCTACATCTTTGTTGGAGTATTCGCAAAGATAATCATTACCGGAACAAAAAGAAAAGGCACCCTAGATTCACATCTAAAGTGCCCCGACATATTAATCAATCTATACTATGTAGTTATTTATGATTTAGTTATCCGATTATTATGTGTTATTCTTAATGATTAATAGTCAGATTTCTAATATAATTAAGCCTTGTAGCCGTCATTCTGCTGAGCGGCCATCTCAGGATTTACATTGATCTCGTCCTGGTCGATAGGGAGAACGATCTTTCCATATGTACGGTCGATCTTCTTTCCTCTCTGTGTTACAGGAACATCCTGGAAGTCATCATTGAACTCGATTGTCTGGTTGAGACGAATCATGTCAAAGAATCTGTGACCCTCGCCGAAGAGCTCCTTGCTTCTTTCATCAAGGATCATCTGGATGGAGATTGTTGACTCTGTGGCAGGAGCAAGACCAGCAGAACGCTTGCGGATTTCATTGAGGTAGTCAGCTGCTGCCTTCTTGTCACCGTTCTGAAGAGCGGCCTCAGAAGCGATGAGGTACATCTCAGAAAGTCTGATGATCTTGATGTTTACAGCTGTTGCTGTCTCCTTTCCGTCACCTGTCATTGCGGTAGTTCCACCTACATACTTGTAGCAAGAACCCATTCTTGTTGACGATGGATCATCAACTGCTGTCTCGTCAAGACCCATGACACCCCATCTTACGTCTGTTGGGTCCTCTCCGAGTCTGTTAAGGAAGTAGTCGCTTGCAAGGAACCATCCCATAGCGTTCTTGGCAATACCGTACTGGATAAGGTAGAAACCGAGTGATCCTGTACCGTTGTCGTCAACTGAGTCGATACCAAGCTCGAAGATAGACTCGCTGCCGAACTGCTTAGACCATGATGCAACCCACTCGCTGTTAGAGTAAAGCTTGTAGACGCCGCTCTCAATAACTGTCTTGGCTGCTGAAAGAGCCTTTGAGTAGTCCTCCATGTAGAGGTATACTCTAGCCTGAAGAGCCTTGTTGGCATAGTATCCAGGATACTTGTTAAGAGCCTTCTTGCTTGATGAGAGAGCCTGTTCGCCGATAGCGAGGTCAGAAACGATCCTGCTATAGTTCTGCTCAACTGTTGCACGAAGTGGAAGTGCATCTGCACTGAGAGTTGTTGTAATATCTGGAACTCCATATGCGCCCTTGTTGTAGTTGTATGGAAGACCATAGAGTCTTACAAGGTCAAAGTATACTAGAGCTCTAAGTGTGTATGCCTCTCCCTTGTAGAGGTCAAATCCTGTCTGGCCTTCCTCCTCGAGCTTCTCGATGTTCTCGATGATGTTGTTGAGCTGCATGATGCAGTAGAATCCTCTTGACCAGAATCCGCTGTATGTGCCAGATGTAGGAGTGTGGTTGAATGAGTAGAAACCATCAAGACCACGTCCCTGTGAGAAGATTGTAAGGTCACCGCCCTTGGCGTCAGCATACATGAACATGTTACGTCCATAGTATGTTGTTGAATTCATTGCGCTGAGGACACCATTGAGCGCGGTGAGAGCATCGTCTGCGCTTGTGATGGCAGTAGATGCGTTTGCAGAGTTTGAAGGCTGCATGTCAAGGAAGTCATCACATGAAGTGAATGTGAGAGCTCCCAAAAGAAGTGCTGAAATGATATATTTTGTATTCATTGTACTGTCCTCCCGCTTTTAGAATTTGATGTCAATACCGAATGTGAAGCTCTTTCCGTAAGGAGTCTCCCATCCTCTTGTACCATACTCGTTAACCTCTGGGTCAGCCATCTTGTACTTGGCAGCTGTGAAGAGGTTTGAACCTGTGAAATAGATTCTTGCAGAAGAGATGCGAACCTTTGACACAAGCTTTGCAGGGATAGAGTATCCGAGTGTAAGGGACTTGAGTCTGAGGTAGGAAGCATCATAGAGGTGACGGCTTGAGTACTGCATTGCATCCTCAAGGTCAAGTCCTGAGATCTCAGGCTCTGTACCGTTTGTGTTGGTAGGAGTCCAGAGATTGTCAAGATATCTCTTTGAACGAATTCTCTCCCAGTAGTAACCGTCATCAGCTACATCCTTTGCTGCACCGTCATAGAGGTTACCGCCAAGCTTGTATGTGAAGTTCACATTGAAGTCGAATCCCTTCCACAGGATGCTTGAGTTGATACCACCGGCAATCTTTGGAAGAGCGTTTCCGAGGATTGTGTAGTATGCGTTGTCGAAGTCATATGTTGCACCTCTTCCGTTAAGGAGGAAGTCACCATCCTTAGGGTCGTCAGGGTTGTTCACATAGTAGACCATCTTACCGTTTGTCTTGTCTACGCCAGCGTAGTCATATCCGTAGAATGCACGTGTAGACTCGCCCTCGCGATAGAGGAACATTGCACGGTCATCGTCTCCAGTCGGATCGTACCAGATGATGTCAGCACCGTCATAAAGCTTGGTTACAGTAGACTTGACTGTAGAAGCGTTTACTGAAGCTGTCCAAGTGATGTTACGATTTCTGATGATGTCACCGCTGATTTCGATATCAAGACCATGGTTGTTGATCTCACCTACGTTGGCAAGAGTTGATGAGAAACCTGTTGATGATGAAACAGGAACGTCCTGGAGGAGGTTCTTTGAGTCTCTGTTGTAGTACTCGATTGTACCTGTGAGTCTGTTGTCAAAGAAACCGAAATCAAGACCGATGTTTGTTGTGTAGCTTGTCTCCCATGAGAGGTTCTGGTTTGCAAGAGTTGAGATCACGCTACCAGGCTCACCGAAGTACTTGCTTGTGTATGACATGAGATTGATGTAACCGTAGTTGCTAGATGGAAGTGTACCGTTTACACCGTAAGAAGCTCTGACCTTGAGGTCTGAAAGCCAGTCTACATTCTCCATGAATGACTCGCTCTTGATTCTCCAAGCGCCAGTAACTGACCAGAAGTTACCCCATCTTGTTGCAGGAGAAAGCTTTGATGAACCATCGAGACGGTATGATGCAGAAAGGTAGTACTTTGACATGAAGTCATAGTCCAGCTTTGAAAGAGCTGATACCATTGAGTTACCCCAGTTGTAACCTGCAGCTTCTGTTGTACCGGCTGTGCTTACTGTATGGAGAGTCGAAGTAGGTAGGTTTGTACCTGAACTTCTTGAATAGTCTGTTACGTTCTTCTCTGCCTCGAAACCGACAAGAAGACCGAGGTTGTGCTTGTCAGCAAATGTCTTGTTGTAGTTAGCTGTTGTAGAAGAAACGATCTTCTCGTATACTGTTCGTGCCTCAGTTACTGAACCATTGTCTGAAGAACCGTTGAAGTGGTTTGCACTGTAGTATAAGTGATCCTTTGCAGTTGTGTTGTCATATGAAAGGATAGACTTCACGTCAAGACCAGGAAGAAGGTGGAGAGTGATTGTCTCAGAACCTGTAAGCTTGAGAGTTGTTGAGAGGTTCTCCCACTCGTTGTTGTAGTAAAGAGCATTGTAAGCGTAGCTGCCGTAGCGGCTTGTCCAAGGCTCACCATCCTTGTAGTCAGTTGGGAAGTACATGCCCCAAAGGAGGTTTCTGGACTGCATGAAGAGGTTGGAACCTGTTGAACGTGTGTCGTTGTAACCGCTCTTAAGTGATCTTGAAAGGCTGATGTTTGTTCCGAACTCGAGGAACTTGCCAACCTTCTGGTTGAGGTTTACTCTAGCGGAGAATCTCTCGAAGTCGTTTGTGATAACGCGTCCCTGCTCCTTGTTGTAAGAAAGAGAAGAGAAGTATGTTGAGTTGTCGTTACCACCGCTGACTGAGAAGTCATAGTTCTGGTAAACGGCTGTACGGAAGAGTGCATCTTCCCAGTCGAAGCTCTGGCCGCCTCTTCCTGAGTTGTTGTAGCTCTCGATGTTGATGTTCTGGTACTTTCCAAGACCTGGAGCCGAGAATGTGTATCCGTGCTTGTTGAACTTTCCTTCGAGACGGGTGATAGCAGCAGCTACAGCGTCTGCATCGCTCTTTCCCTGTCCGCCGACTGCCTTTGGCTGAGCAGCATAGTCGTAAAATACTGAGTAGAGAGCGTTTACCTGGTCCTGGAGAGGAGCAATCTCGTAGTTCTCTGTAGCCCATGAAGGAGTGAGACCTACAGATGCCTTGAAGTTAACTACAGGACGGCCTTTTGCACCACGCTTTGTTGTGATTACAACAACACCGTTAGCGGCACGGCTACCATAAAGTGAAGAAGCTGCAGCGTCCTTAAGAACAGAGATAGACTCAATGTCATTAGGGTTGATGTTGCTGAGAACATCACCGCCAGAGTAGATGTATGAACCCATCTGGCCGACTGAACCGCTGATTACAGGAACACCATCGACAACATAAAGAGGTTCGTTACCGGCATTCATTGATCCGTTACCACGGATACGGATGCTAGAAGAAGAACCAGCCTGTCCTGATGATGAAGTTACAGTTACACCTGACATCTTACCGATAAGGCATTCTCGAAGTTGGATGCTGGAAGGTCAGCAAGCTGAGAAGACTTGACCATTGAGGCAGAACCTGAGTAGCTGCTTTTTTTTACAGTTCCGTATGCGACGATCATAACTTCGTCGAGAACTTCTCTGTCAGTGTCAAGATAGATGACAAGATTTGGAGTGATTGCAGCAACGATTGTCTTCATTCCAACCATCGATACTGTTACTGACTCTGCATTTGAAGGAACTCCGCTGATGGAGAATCTACCCTCTGAGTCAGTCATCGCATTGGAGGTATTGTGGTTTGTGACATATACGAATGCACCAGTTAAAGGGGCATTGTCGTCGCTTGCCAGGACCTTACCAGATACGGTCTTTGTCTGAGCAAATGCAGTTGAGACAAAGATCATACTTGCGAGAATCAGAAATAGAAATTTTCTCATTTTCTTTTTGGTTTAATACACTATGATTGATAAATAATAATAATAACTAACCGCTATATACACAAAAAAGGACTCACTAAGAGCCCTTTTGTACACTACATAATATTATTGCGAAAGACAATTGTATAACAGTAAAAGTCAGGGCTTAGACTGTACGAAGTTTCCTCGGGGTGTCGTACGCACCCTGGAACTTGGCCGCTGCTGCTTTTAACTGTTTTCTTGTCATATCGAGTATAATTCTAACTTTGCAAACTTAGCAATTTGCTGTAATAAATCAAAATTTTTAATATATATTTCTAATTAATTTTAATATATAAGGCATTTTCTGTCAATATTTGAGTTGTATCTACTGGAATCCAGGTGTTTGAAAATTGTAACTAATTAATTTGCCTTTGAGAAATGTGATATTTCTAAATGAAAAATGTTGTTTTTGCGTTAAGTAGTAAAATATTCTAATTTATTTTCAAAATATAATTCTACTAATGCGTGATAATATAAATAAAACATCTATATTTGCACTGATTGTTCAAATAATATTATCGTATTTCTAAAACTTAATAATCAATGTCCGTACAGTGCAAGAATCTCGCTTTTTTCGTGGATTTTATAAATGCGAGAGGTTATAAGTATTCTGAGGTAGCAGAGCGCATGGGCTGCACCGTTCAAAATCTTTATCAGCATCTTAAGGCTGATACAATGAAACTTTCAGTTATTCAGAAATTTATCGAGAACGAGGGATATACTATCAAGGTTAATCTTGACAAGGCTCCTGGAATGAGAGGTCGTGCTTGGGTTGATATCGAGACATCTGTGCCTTCTCTGGAGTCAGAGAAGAGACTTGCTTTCCTTGAGTCTACGCTCAAGCGTTACGGTATTTCTAAGAAGGATCTTGCTGAGAAGCTTGATTACTCCTATACAGGTGTTCTTCGTATCTTCAATGTAGATGACATCTCATTTGATACTCTTTTCAAACTTGCTGAGGCTTATGAACTTGAGCCAACAATCAAGATAAGACCAATTGAGAAGTAAGATTTCTCTATTTTCTGGACAAAAGACATTATATATATATAAGGTGGTGCAATTATTGGCATCACCTTTTTGTTTTTTTCTTCCAAAGGCCTACCTTTGAAATACACAATACGCAGTCAATAACCGCAAACCACTTTAATTGTAAATAACATGAAAAGAATCATCCTTCTTTCACTTATTCTATGTTTGTCGATACTGTCAGCATCGGCTCAGAATGATGTTCTTAAGATTCTGGCAATCGGAAACAGCTTCTCCGAGGACGCACTGGAGTATCAGCTCTATCCTATAGCGAAGGCAGATGGCCAGGCTATTATTATTGGTAATATGTATATATCAGGATGCTCCATCGATACACATGTTGCTAACATGAAAAGTGATGCTCCTGCATATTCATACAGAAAGATCGGTGTTGACGGAAAGAAGAAAACTACTGAAAAGTACCGTTTGTCTCAGGCTGTCAAGGACGAGAAATGGGATTATATCTCAGTTCAGCAGGTGAGCGGCCAGAGTGGTATTTATGAAAGCTATGTCATGCTTCCTCAGCTTGTGCAGTGGATTAGGGAGAATGCACCTGAGGCTAAGGTTGTCTTCCATCAGACTTGGGCATATTCCAAGGACTGCAAGCATGTCGAATTCCCTAAGTATGATTCTGACATGAACAAGATGTACAATGCCATTGTCAACACAACCTTCAAGGTGGCTAAGGATAACGGTATCAGAATCACAGTCCCTTCAGCTAAGGCAATCCAGTCAGTAAGACAGAGATTCAGAGATCTTGATGTGACTCGTGACGGATTCCACCTTGACAGAAGATTCGGAACATACATCGCTGCGGCTACTTTCTATGAGACTCTTTCTGGCCATGATATCACTAAGAACACATACAAGCCAGAAAATGTCACAGATGCTGAGATTTCAGCAGCCAAGCAGGCTGTCCGCTCCGCTGTTCACGGATACATGCCGGCAACTCATAATCCGGTAGTGCAGACTCCTCAGAAGGAAAAGGGAATGTACGAGGGACATAAGAACTACGGAAAGAGCATTGCAGTGTTCGGTGGTTCTCTCTCAGTTAACAAGGAGTCAGAAGTGGCAAAGCAGATGTGGGCTGATGAGCTTCATAGTGTAGTCACAACATATGGTGTAGGTGGTGCTGGATTTGCAAAGATGCAGGGTTATTCTCTTCAGAAGCAGGTGCAGGATGCCGGTGTCCATGATATTTATGTGCTCTGGGCATCAACAAATGACTACACAAATAGTCAGGATCCAGGCGTTTGGAGCGACTACACTGCAGTTGACGGATTTGATGAAGACAAGCTATACACTCAGTGCGGTGGTATCAATTACTGCATCAAGACTCTACTTGAAAAGAACCCTAACGCAGAGATCTATTTCTTCACTTCATTCCGTTTCTTCTCACAGGAAGAGGGACACAATCCTTTCTCTGACAACACTAATATGACAGATACCAACTTCGCATATTATGTTAAGGGACAGAAAGAGTGCTGTGAGTATTTCTGTATTCCTGTACTTGACCAGTTCAACCTTCAGGGAATCAACGAGTACAACTATAAGAAGTACTATGTAAATGATGCTCTTCACATGAATCAGGAAGGATACCGGTCCTATCCAGGCTGCATTCCTCGCTGACGGAAAGTAGAACTTGAATGACCATTGATACAAAAAGATCTCCAGGGGCACTCCTTGGAGATCTTTTTTCTTTAATGATCAATTGAGCATAACTTGCGCAAATCTAGTACCCTAAGAACTCAATATGCTGTTTGATCCTACGCTGAAGCTCTTCCAGATTGATGAATCCGGAACTACGATAAACTTCTTTATGATCAAAAATCAATAGAACTGTTGGACCAGAATAGACCAGGAATTGGCCTGCTATCAGTGGTTCTTCCGTGATGTCAGTGTAAAAGGAACAAAGTGACGGATATCTGTCAGCAATCTGTCCAACCTTGTCTAACATAACATTGCAGACTCCACAGTCGGGAGCCTTCACGTAAAAGAGACATAGACGATTGTCAGTCAGGGCCTTCTCAATGTCTTTAATGTTGGTTAAATGCTTCACAAGTATGGATCAAATCTATTGATTATGTTATACATCTGCGTAAGACTTTACTGAATGACGGGGATTAGGACAGGTCTTTTACGATATCTAGCAGATCATTGAAAGAGTCTATGATATAATCTGGATTAGAGGCAAGAAGACGCTCTTTCTGATGATTTCCATATGTGACTGCGACTGTCTTGCAGTCTGCGGAATTTCCCATGTCTATATCAAATGTTGTGTCTCCTACAACTATCGCTTCTTCATTTGAAAGATTCATTTCTTTAAGTAGGGCATGGACCATGTCCGGTGCTGGTTTTGGCTTGAATCCATCAGCT
>JAKSJT010000349.1 GCA_024402125.1 Bacteroidales bacterium | reverse complement strand
ATCGAAGCAGGTTATGTCTACTTCGCTATGCCACCTCTCTACAAGTTCTCAGGTCCTAGAATCACCAAGCCTATCTATGCATACACCGAAGAGGAAAGAGCAGATAAACTTGCTGAAGCTGTAGGCTTCACTGGTGACGTCAACAAGGTTTCCGTCCAGAGATACAAAGGTCTTGGTGAAATGAACCCTGACCAGCTTTGGGAAACAACTATGAATCCTGAGACAAGAATGCTTGGAAAGGTACACCTTTCTGATGCAGAAGAAGCTGACCGTGTCTTCTCCATGCTTATGGGTGAAGAAGTCGAACCTAGAAGAGAGTTCATTGAGCAGAACGCAACTTATGCTCAGAACCTCGACATCTGATGGAGAAACATATGGACGAAAACAACGATAACATCATTGTTCCAGATACAAATGAAACACGTCCTGGTGCAATTCTGACATATGACCTCTCCGAGCAGATGAAGAGAAGCTATATCGACTACGCAATGTCCGTAATCGTATCCAGAGCTCTTCCTGATGCTAGAGACGGTCTTAAGCCTGTCCACAGAAGAATCCTGTATTCTATGTGGGACATGGGTATCCGATACAATACAGCGAACAAGAAGTGTGCCCGTATCGTCGGTGACGTTCTCGGTAAGTACCACCCACATGGTTATGCTTCTGTCTATGATGCCCTCGTACGTCTTGCACAGGACTTCTCCCTTCGCTATCCAGTGGTCTTCCCTCAGGGTAACTTCGGTTCTATCGATGGTGACCCACCAGCTGCCATGAGATATACCGAAGCCAAGATGGCTAAGATCGGTGAAGAAATGATGGCAGACATCGGTAAGGATACTGTTGACTTCATGTCCAACTATGATGAGTCCCTTACTGAACCAGTTGTCCTGCCAGCAGCCTTCCCATTCATGATTTGTAATGGTTCCAGTGGTATTGCTGTTGGTATGGCTACCAATATGGCACCACATAACCTCAACGAAGTCGTTGATGCCGTATGTGCTGTCATTGATAACCCAGAAATCACAATTCCTGAACTTATGGACATTGTTAAGGGTCCTGACTTTCCTACAGCAGGTACAATCCATGGTAGGAAAGGTATCATGGATGCCTTCTCCACAGGTAAGGGAAAGGTTGTCATCCGTTCCAAGTATGAGATCTCTGAAGCAGATCCACACAGCAGGGATGACATGAACAAGACCCACGATGCCATCTACTTCACAGAGCTTCCATACCAGGTCAACAAGGCTGAACTGGTCAAGAAGATCGATGATTACAGAAAGGATGGCATCATTCCTGGTATTGCCCAGGTCAAGGATCTTTCCGGTCGTGATGGTCTCCGTGTTGCAGTCTATCTGAAGAATGATGCAGTGCCAAATGTTGTCCTCAACATGCTTTGGCAGCGCACACAGCTTCAGACCAACTTCAATATCTATAACCTTGCTCTCTACAATGGCACTCCAAAGCTCTTCAACCTCAAGGACATGCTCACCTGTTACATCGACCACCGAGAAGAAGTCATTGAAAGAAGAACTAGATCTGACCTCAAGCAGGCGAAGGAAAGAGAACATGTACTTCTTGGCTTGAAGATTGGTCTTGAGAACATTGATGAAGTCATCCGCATCATCAAGGAATCTGAAGATAATGCTGTTGCTTCTTTGGAACTCCAGAATACATTCGGTTTGTCCCAGATTCAGGCAGATGCAATCATCGATATGAAGCTTGGTAGATTGAGCCATCTGGAAACAGACAAGATTCTTGGTGAATTGGCTGAAATCGAGAAGAGAATCGCTGAATTCAACTATATCCTTGAGTCCAGAGATCACGTTCTTGCCGTCGTCAAGGAAGAAATCAAGAAGATTGGTGATATCTATGGCGATGAAAGAAGAACAAGAATCATCGAGGCTGAACTGGATGATGCTTCTCCAGAAGACTTCATCAAGAAGGAAGAGGTTGTCATCAACATCACAAACAAGGGCTTTGCAAAGAGACTCTCCGCAGACGAATACAAGACTATCGGAAAGGGCGGCAAGGGTGTTGTTGGTGCTAAGCTGACAGATGGTGACTATGTTGACCATCTCTTCACTTGCTCTTCCCACGATTACATCACTTTCGTAACAAATTTCGGTAAGGCATATTACCTGAAGGCATTCGAGATCCCAGAGAGCAGCAAGAACTCGAAGGGTGTCATCATGAGAACTTTCCTCGAAATGGAAAAGGATGAAAAGATCACCAGCATGATCACATTCGCACCAGATGAAATGAACGAGGAAACCTATCTCCTGATGGTCACAAAGCTCGGTGTCACCAAGAGAGTCAGAATGACTGACTTCAGAAATGCCAAGAAGAAGGGCGTTAAGGCAATTATCCTTGATGAAGGTGATGAACTGGTAAAGACAATCAGAGTCCAGGAACACGATGAGATCATGTACATTACAAAGAATGGAAAGGGTCTCAGAATCTCTATGGATGATGTCAGACCAATGGGTAGAGCTACTCATGGTGTCAGAGCGATGAAACTCATCGGTAATGATGAGATTGTCGGTGCAGTAAAGGTATCAGAAGACCATAACATTCTTCTCCTCACTGAACTGGGTAAGGGTAAAAGAGTTGAATTCAGCAACTTTACTCAGCATTCCAGAGGCACAATGGGTCAGAGAATCTATGGTCTCAATGAAGATGATGCTCTTGTCGGTGCCTGCGAAGTCACAGACAACGATGATGTCATCCTCATTACCAGAATGGGTCAGATCCTTCGTATCGCTGTCAATGCAATCAGCACCCAGGGTAAGAATGCTACAGGTGTCATCATTGCTCGTTTCAAGAAGAAGAACGATAGAATCAATGCCATGGACTGTACATTCCATGTCGATGAACCGGAAGAGGAAGAAGTTTCAGAAGACGGAGCCACTGTTGTAGAACAGCCAGCTCCAGAAACAACTGCTCCAGAAGCGGAAAATGCGGCAGAAGTTGTAGAATCCTCTGATAAGCAGTGATTTAAGCTGATAAAACCCATAATTTGTCCGTAGGAAGAGCTCCTGCGGACAATTTTTTTGCTTGAAAATAGATACGCATAATATGTGTCTATATCTCCAAAAATATACCCTATATAATAGGGTAGAAAGTAGCTCCAGTGCTAAGTAAAACTGTTACTAATAGTAGTAACATTGCATCCTTGGTTTTACAGTTGATACCTCCACTACGTGACATAAATACTTACAATATAAGGAAATAATAGTATTATCTTGGATAATGCGATTCCTTACTATATGTTTTATAGGACAGGATTACCTTTTGATTCAAAAAAGAGGATGTTTCACGTGAAACAATAGGGAATAGTTATTCCTTATGAGGCTGGAAGTACCTGGGTTCTTGAGATCAAAGGTGTATGAGGAAAACGTTCGTTACCGGACCGTCTGCTTGTTGTTTGTGATTCCTCTCTTGTGTGTTTAGCTTGAGGACCTTGTTGAATACCTTGTGAATGCTCTTTCTAAAGTAGTGAGTTATAGTGTTCGCCTAGGCTGTTTTCCTTTTTTGCTTTTTAATTCCTTTTTTAGCGAATTATGAAAAGTGGGTTGGAGAGATATGAGGTGTAAGTATAGGACATCGATTTGAAATTGAATTATAACTTAAGTTTGAGA
>JAKSJT010000348.1 GCA_024402125.1 Bacteroidales bacterium | reverse complement strand
AAGTAGAGTAATTCAAACAACCTCTAAAATTGAACTTGTATGGAAGAATTGAATGACAAAAACCTTGAGTTTGTTTTAAAACACTATAAAGAAGGAGCCCTTGATACAGAAAGGGCTCTAAGAAAAGTACGTGCTAGAGCAGGAAAGAGTTCATTCAGCTGGAGAATGCTCTCATCAGTTGCTGCTGCGGTTATACTTGTTGCAGGTCTTCTGATTTGGAATGACCAGAGGTCATATTCAACTCTTTCAGCACTTAACGGCAATGCTGAATACACTTTGCCTGATCACTCGGTTGTAACACTGTATGAAGGATCATCTTTAAAGTTCAAGCCTCAGGCTATGATCAGTGGCAAGAACCGTAAGGTTAAGCTCTCCGGTAAGGCCTTCTTTGAGGTTGAGAGGGATGAGGCAAGACCATTTGAGATTTCTTCGAAGGAAGGATTTGTGAGGGTGCTCGGAACAAAGTTCCAGGTAGATTCTGACAGCAAGGAAGTGTACGTCGAGAGCGGAAAGGTCCTCTTTGCCAAAGCATCAAAGCTGGAAGGAGTTATCCTTACAGCCGGCATGAAGGCTATCATCTTTGAGAATGACGACATCCCTACAATCGTTGAGTCCACAACAGGAAATGAGATTGCATGGAAGAGAGGAACATTCGTGTATGATGACCAGCCACTTTCAATTATTCTGGATGAAATCAAGGCGTATTACGGCAAGAATCTCGTTATTAGAACAAAAGGAAAGGACTTGTCGACTCTTCGCATGACAGGAGAGTTCGATATAGAATCACCAGAAGATGTGCTCGATGCATTGTCATCCGCATTTGATATCGATGTAAAGTTTAAGAAGTGATCCTTTTATTTGATTCCAACAACATGAAAGCAATTAATCATAAATCAATATTGGCAGCAGTTGCTGCAACTATTCTTTGTCTAGTTCCTATGTCTATGAAGGCTCAGGAGTATGAACGTCTGGTTCAGTCCAATCACTCCATCTCAATGCAGGTTTTTGGACTAGAGTACAGCTACGAGCAGGCACTTGGTGGCACATGGAGTATTATCGGAAGAGTAGGATTCACACCAACAGAGTTGGATTATCACACGGACTTTAATTCAGCGTCGGTAGCATTTCTGATTTCTCCAGCGCTTGTAGTGGAGCCTCGTCTCTACACCAGCCTTGGAAGAAGGTACGATATGGGAAAGGATATCTACAACAATGCTGCAGACTTCGTTTCATTGAAGACTCAGGTATACATTGATGATGACGACTTTGCTTTAGGCATCACTCCAATGTACGGTATCAGAAGAACTGGAGGCGAGCATTGGGCACACGAGTTCACATTCGGAACAAAGCTCACAATAACAACTGAAAACCTTGGACTGGCTCCACATCTTCAGTATAGACTGATTTTTACATTTTAATTGACGATGACCTATCGGATAAACTCATTTATAAAGGCAATACTTCTAACCATATTGCCTTTTATCCTGTCTTCATGCGGCGCAGTTGTATCAATGTTCTCTTCGACCAGTGATGCGCAGAAGGAGCAGGAATTCAACATGGCATATGTCGGAAAGACCTATGCTAACATCGTGACAACGTTTGGAGCACCTGATAGGGTAGAACCCGATGGACAGGGAGGAAAGATCCTTGTATTTGAGAAACTCACAACAACGACATCAACGGATGTCGATACCCATTTCGGGATGTTTGATCCAGATTACACGACAACACAGTCAACAAGCAAGTCATACAAGCATTTCTTTATGGATAAGGATGATGTCTGCTATCTAGTGAAGACAAACCAGATGCTTCCTGGAGGAAAGTATGACAGAAGGGATAAGAGCCAGACCAAGTGGATATACATAGGTTCAGGAATATTCGCTTCCATAATTGCGCTACTTGGTTTCGGCTTCCTTTGCTAGAGACGAATATTCCAGAGGATGTTCACTTTGTAGGTTATCTTTTAAACTCCCTTATTTCCTTGATAAGGCTATTTACCCATCGCTCTACATCCTTTCTAAGACCTGGATGCTTGGCATCAAGGATGAGTCTTCCGTCCTTTATGTACTTTACTAGGAAGTCTTCTCCTTCTACGGGAATTCGCCTCTGCCAGTCTTTGTCAGAGAGGAACTGGTAATAGAACTCATCATCTTTAAAGAGTGTTCCGCCGAACACGATGATTTCAGGATCATAGATATCAATCTGCTTTTTGACTATATCAATCCAATGAGAGAGAGATTCGTCCCTTACTCTGGAATTGTCCGAAGTCGAGAGCCCTGGCATCTTGTTAAGATTGATCCAGCATGTGGACAGAAGAACATCACCCATCTCAGGATCATTTTTAATATAATCCATGTCCTTATATTGGGGACCATGCTTTGCTCCATAGAGGACGTAGATAACCCTTTGCCAGGTTGTAACTGGCCATTTGCCCTTCTCTGAGCACTCTTTGAAGAGGTCCGGAAGTGACCAGCCTCCACCATAGGGGATTATCACTCCAGCATCGGATTCGGTAGTGTCATCGTATGCCTCCTTAAGGATGAACATGATACGCGGATTGGAAGAAAGATATCCTTCAAAGTCACTTACACCATCATAGATGGGCAAGGCATTGTCTGAGTCGTTGCCTGTAATAAGACCATCTTTCAGTGCTCTGTTCCAAATTTCCTTCTTTAAGTTTTCCTGGAAACTTTCGAGGTCCTTCGCAGTCATGTGGTGGTTTTAGTCTAGTGATATCTTTTCGATTCTAAGCTTGAATGTTGCAGCTGGAGCGTGCACTTCCACAATATCCCCAACAGCCTTATCCTTTAAGGCTGCTCCTATTGGCGATTGGAATGAAATCTTACATTCTGACAGATTAGCTTCATGAGGACTGACAATCTTGTATGTCATCCTTGTGTTTGTGCTGAGGTTAGTGAACTCAACCTTGCTAAGCAGAGTGACTTTGTCTGTCGGAAGAGCACTAGGGTCAATGACTCTGGAATACTTCAGAACCTTCTGCAGATAACGGATACGGCTAAGAACCTTAGCATGGGCTCTTTTGGATGCACGATAGCCATAGTTCTCGCTAAGATCACCCTGAAGACGGGTCTCGGCGAGGTCTGCCTGAGTCTTAGGGAGCTCGTTATCTATAAGGTTCTTCAGTTCTGCGACTATTCCGTCGTAGCACTCTTTTGACAAGTATTCCATTTGTAATCAAATTAGCCTTTTCTAGTTATTGCCCATGCCATGACATTGGCTGGAGCTGTCTTGTTTTCGATGAGTTCCTTCATCTTCAACATATACGGATCTGCATGGGTGTAGAATTTCCTGTAACCTTCACAAAGAGTGTTCAGGCCGGTCTCTCCGTTTTCTGTCTGGTTGAATCTGTGCTTTGGACACTCTCCACCACAGGCAAAGAGCCAAGGGCATTTACGACACTTTGAAGGTAGGGTGTTTCTCTTGTCGATACCAAATTTCACCATCTTGTCTGACTCCATCATCTCTGCTATGGACTTTTCCTTTATGTTGCCAAGCAGGTACTCAGGATAGACAAAGTGGTCACAAGGATACAGGTCTCCGTTGTGCTCGATTACAGCATTGTCTCCGCAGGTTTCACCAAACACGCATGTACCAGGCATTACACCGCAGTATCTTGCAAGAGTAGCATCGAA
>JAKSJT010000347.1 GCA_024402125.1 Bacteroidales bacterium | reverse complement strand
GGTTTTCCAGTTTTCTTTAAAGGATCTCGGAGTTGGAAAATAGGCTTCTTGCCTTCTCGTTCTGTGCTTACAAGACATAATTGTCTCGATTATGAGCATAGGAGCATGCAGTCCTAGAACTGGAAGTAGATGAATGTCTGCAGATCAGCTGTTATGAACTGATAGATGATAAACACTGCGATTGCCTCAATAAGGACAATGACAGGAACTGGCATTCTGGTGAACCAGATGCGGTATCTTCTCTTGAAGTTGTCAGGCAGCCAGTGGATGATCATACCCAGAACAAACATGATAGCCACTCCCCTATACTGATAGAGGATCTGCGGGATAATGGACACGTCCCAGTGTCCACCAATCTGACCTACCATATTCTTTGCAGTGTTCCATGCAACCTCATTCGCCTCAGCAGGGTCAAGGTTAGAGCCGCTTCTAAAGAAAAGGCGTGTGAATGTAATGAATGTGAATGTCTGTGCAACGGCCCAAACAGTAGAGAGCTTCTTCCATTCACCCTTACCACCTATAAGACTGTATGCGCAGCGAATAACAGTACCAGCTGCTATAAGAAGAGTCCACACGAAGAACATGTTGAATACAGGTGCCGGGAAGCATACTCCCAGCATGTAGAATGCTCCTGTAATCGCACATATGACAAATGTCTTCATATAGATGCTTCTACTGTTCCAGAAACGGTAGATAAGCATACCTATACCATTTAGTTCACCCCATATCATGAAGTTCCAGCTCGATCCGTGCCAGATACCGCCAAGGAGCATGGTGTTAAGTCTGTTGACATCCGCCACTATCTCCTTTCTATTGGATGGAACTGCCTTTGCGTAAATAAACACTATAAGAGCAATGCCCAGGACTGCGGCAGCGACTATCCAGCTACCGGAGAGGATTGATCCGATGGCTGCGATGCTGAAGATACAGATCCATGTTCCGACTGTGGCATTTCTGTTACCTCCCATAGAGATATACAGGTAATCCTGAAGCCACTTTGAGAGGGAGATGTGCCATCTCTTCCAGAATTCTCCCGCGTTCTTTGCCTTGTATGGAGAGTTGAAGTTCTTCGGCAGGTAGAATCCCATAAGCATGGCAACACCTGTTGCGATGTCAGTATAACCTGAGAAGTCGGCATATACCTGAAGTGAATATGCGAACAGTGCGAACAGGTTCTCGAATCCTGTATAAAGAAGAGGGTTCTCAAACACTCTGTCGATAAAGTTCGATGCAAGATAATCACTAAGAATAATCTTCTTTGCAAGACCATTGAGTATCCAGAACACCGCTAGGCCGAACTGATGCTTAGACAGGAAGAACGGCTTATGCAGCTGCGGGATGAACTCCTTGGCTCTTACAATAGGACCTGCAACCAGCTGCGGGAAGAATGTCAGGTAGAAGCCGAAGTCAAGGACATTCTTAACAGGCTCAATCCTTTTTCTCCATAGGTCCATCATATAGCTGATAGCCTGGAAAGTGAAGAACGAGATACCAACCGGCAGGAATATCGAATCCACGCTGAACCTTGTCTGTCCCACTAGACTGTTACCAAAGCCGGCGATGACATCCCTTACGATAAACTCAGTTCCAAAGATGTTATTCACTACATCAATCAGGAAGTATGCGTACTTATAGTAAACAAGTGCACTGAGGTCAACAACCAGTGACAGCACCAGAATGAAGTATTGCCATCCTAGTCGCTTGGTTCTGAACATCCATTTTCCGGCAAGCCAGTTGTACAGGACCACAAACAGCAGCAGAATCACAAAGAGTCCACTAGTCTTGTAGTAGAAGAACAGGCTGACAAAGAAAAGGAACGAGTTCCTTAGAAGCATCTTGTTCTTAAAGATGCAGAATCCAGCAAAGACAATAGCGAAGAACGCCCAGAAATAGAACTGGGTGAAAAGAAGCGGATGAGTCTGATCGAATGAGAAAAGACTGCTAAAGAAATTTGACAGAAGCTCTCCCATTACCTGTTTCCTCCTCTACTTTTTTGATACTGCTCGACGATGGCATTGTACAGCACATCACCTAGCAGAGTGTATCCCTCCACCGTGAAATGGATCTTGTCCTTCTTTGCGAAGGATGCAGACTCCCATCTTGCCATTGACTTAAGTCCGCCCATCAGTTCGAAAAGGTCCCACACTGCTGCGTCATACTTCCTGGCAAGAGTATGGAAGGCCTTCTGGACAACCGGTCCGTTCTGATTGACAACATAAGTTCTCTTGACTTTCCTGTAGGAGTCATTGTTTGTTATGAAGATGATAGCGCACTCAGGGTTAACTGAGCGGATCATATCACAGAGAGTGCAATATCTTGATATGAAGTTGTCCACATTGAAATTGTTCCCCGAAGCGTCATTGATACCGATTCCGAGGATTACAAGATCAGGAGACAACATCGACAGATCCCTTGTAAAGTCCTTGCACCTCAGATACGACACAAGGCTTGCTCCATTGACTCCTATCGCACTTACCTCGAATCCAGGCTGGTCATTGGTGCAGTATAGTCCGTTAAGAGTAAAGGAACCCTCAGCTGCATTGAGTCCCACCTTTATCGAATCAGTATAGTACGGCAGCTCGAAGTGCCAGATGCTGTCTGACGTACATGAGACCGGCTGCACAACTAGAGTATCCCTAAGGGTAATCACCGGATAGACGGACTCCTTGCTAACTGATCCCAGCACATCGACAAGGTTGAAGCTCATTCTAGGAGCATTCTCCTGGTCATAGCCTTGTCTTGCGAAGATAGAGGCTGTCACTTCCGGTTTGGTTGTTGTAACGGAGATACCTGTAAGACCGAGGGTCTTTCCCTCCGGTACTGGCTTTATGTTCCTGACAACTGTCCAGTCTCCTCCCCTTGCGGACCTGTATGTAGCAGGAGTATTAGTCTTCGCTGCAACAAACGGGAATGTCATTCCAAGGCCACCATTTAGATACCCAACTGAAGTAGAGTCCATCGCAGAATTCTCCAACCGCATGTTCATCAGGTTGTCTCTTAACTGAGCTGTCAAGTATCCACCCTGGACATGTGAGCCTCCCATATGGACGATATTAACCTTACCCTCTCCTTTAAGAAGAAGAGTATCGATTTTGGCGTAGAGCTTATCAAAGCCTACAGCATCGCCATACATTGTAAGGGATGCCTTATCAGGATTGAGATATGGGTTATCTGCGACCTCCTTTCGAAGGTCCTGAGAACGAAGTGCCACCGAAACAATGGACAGCAAAAGAATAAGTGCAACCTTTTTCATACCTACTTCATCTCCTCCGCTATTGTTTCAACAATCTCATTCTCAATGGCAGCAATCTCGGATTCTGAAGAAGCCATCTTCACAGAATCCTTCTCTTCTTTCTTTCTAAGAACGCTGTCCATAAACTTGTCGATACTTGCTTTTGACATCGAATAATTCAAGTACACCTGAGGTATCTTCTTTCTAATGCAGAAGAAATCATAGTAGGTAATCATTGATCTGGCCAAAGCATCACCTACTCTCTCAGCACCCTTCGTTGTGAAGTGGATATAGTCAGGACCAGCAAGTGGTGGATTATGATTCACCCACTGAATCATAGATCCATTACCACCCATGGTTCTGAACAGATCCCAATACGCTACGCCATCCTTAAGGACATGAGTCCTAAGGGAGACACTCATATCCTCTCGAAGA
>JAKSJT010000346.1 GCA_024402125.1 Bacteroidales bacterium | reverse complement strand
TAAAGAGATTCCATCATGTCAGCGATATCAGCAGGTTCAAGTGTATCTAAGATTTCTCTTAATTGCTTAAGCTGCCGCTTTTGAAGCATCCCAAGTAATTCTAATTCTAAATCTTTTTCTGCCATGACAAATCCTAATGTCTCCAGAGTTCACCCTTCTTTCTCCAGTACATAATAAGAGCCCAGCCGAACAGCATACCACCAAGGTGAGCGAAGTGAGCAATACCGTCCATTGTCTCAGTGATGCCGGTGAGCAATTCGATGCCGATGAATATCCAGACAAACACTTTAGCCTTAAGTGTTATAGGAGGGAAAATCAAAGTTAACCTTGAATCAGGGAATAACATGCCGTAAGCGATAAGGATACCATAGATGGATCCGGAAGCTCCGACAGTAGGTGTTGCGAGAAGTCTGTACTCTGACAAGGCTCCCATGTTGAAAAGAACATACTGAACGATGATGTGTGTCAATGCAGCACCGATACCCGCAACGAAATAGAATGTCACAAATTTCTTTGTACCAAGGACATTCTCAAGTACCATTCCGAACATGACAAGGGAGTACATGTTGAAAAGGATATGCCATACTCCTCCATGGATGAACATGTAGGTGATAGGCTGCCAGATCTTGAAGAATGGAGAAGTAGGAACGAACAGGGCAAACAGTTCGATAACCTTCTGCTCATTGACTAGAAGTGCAATAAAAGCGAGGATGTTCACAAGAAGGATGTTCTTCACACCGGAGGGGAAATTCGATAGAAAACCGCCTCTGTTTCCTCCGTTATATTCGTAGTATGGCATCTTTAGAATTTCTTATCAAGCTCATCAACGGACAGGATTGTCAAAATCCTCTTTCCGGAATTTGTGAGCTCTGGGTTAGTACTTGCAAAAAGAGCATCAACCAGCTTCTGCGCCTGGATAGGGGAAGTGATATCTGCACTTCCAGTAGAAACCATGATTGACATTTTTTCTGCCATTGACGCTTTCATCAGTTCAGGAAGAGATGCTGTCTCATCCGACAGGATAAGCAGTATGTCTTGAATCATTGTCTGGATCTTTCCGGTTTCAGCAGAGCATCCTTCTGGGACTCCATTTACAACGATAGTGTCTGAACCAAATGCTGATATGTCAAATCCAAGTGAAGAGAGAACTTCAGCATTGTCATCAAAAGTTGCTCTTGCTGCTGCTCCTACCTGAATCTGTACAGGGAAGAGAGTGGACTGGGTGACGTGTTTGTTGTTTGATAGAGCTTCAATGAAACGGTCATATTGAATACGTTCATATGCTCTACGGATATTAACAATAATTACACCTGACTTGGCAGGGGTGATAATATACTTGCCTTGAACAACCATTGTCTGAGTTGAAGGCATTGTCTTGTCTTCGAAAAGGACTCCGTAGTTCTGAGGCTTGTCTGTATACTTTGAATAATCAGGAACCGAGTATCCGTTATAATCATTTCCACCGCCAGAGTGCTTGTCCCAGGCGCTGCTGATAGAAGAGCCGGAAGAGACTGGTTCCTTGGAGAAACCCTCAAAGGATGGGAACTCTGGAGCGGTCTGGGTCCCTACCAGGTCAAATGGATTGTAAGTCGGATCCAATTCGGTCTGAGGAGCTGAAGACGGTCTATACTCGTCAAAGTTCTTTCCGAGGATTGGCATTTCAGGACCACTGGCAGCCTCGAAGTCAATAGTTGCTCCGAAGGCATTCTTACCGATGGTTTCCTTAATGCATGCATATATAATCTGGAAGACTACGCTGTCTTCTTCGAACTTGATTTCTGTCTTTGTCGGATGAATGTTGACATCGATGGCACCAGGGTCGATAGTCAGGTAGATGAAGTAGGAAGGAGTGACTCCATCAGGAATGAGATCCTCATATGCCTTCATCACAGCCTTGTGCATGTATGGGCTCTTGAAGTATCTTCCGTTGACAAAGAAGAACTGATTCCCGAGAGTCTTTTTGGCTGTCTCTGGTTTTCCGATAAAGCCGGAGATGTTGACAACGGATGTTTCGGCATGGATGTCAACTATGTCTCCGATGACACTGCTGCCCATGAGGTCCAGAATTCTGAACTTCAGGGATTTTGCTGGACGAAGAACGAAGACATCTTTTCCGTTATGGGTCAGCGAGAATCCTATTTCAGGTCTGGTTAGGGCTATTCGAGTAAATTCTTCAATTATGTGCTTGAATTCAACGTTCTCTGATTTCAGGAATTTTCTTCTTGCAGGGACGTTGAAAAATAGATTTCTGACAGCGAAGTTGGAACCTTTCGGGCAAGCGATTTCGTCTGTCGACAGGTGCTTTGAGTCAGAAAACTCCACCACGCATCCAACCTCATCCTCCTCTCTTCTGGTTTTGAGGGTGACATCAGAAACTGCGGCGATAGACGCAAGAGCTTCGCCTCTGAAACCGAAAGTCATGATTTCGTTGAGGTCCTCAGCTGATGCTATCTTTGATGTAGCATGTCTTTCGAAACATAGAACGGCATCGTCAGGAGTCATTCCGCAGCCATTGTCGATAACCTGTATAAGTGTCCTGCCGGAATCGGTTATGATTACGGTGACCTGGGTGGATCCCGCATCAACTGCGTTCTCCATTAACTCCTTTACCACAGATGATGGTCTTTGAACGACCTCTCCTGCGGCAATCATGTTGGCAATATTGCTTGGTAGAATCCTGAGCTCCATCCTATATGACTAATGTTGCGTGTAGGATTAAAGTAGTGTGAAGAACTTTGCGAAGTTGATCATCACAAGGGCAAATAGAAGAAGACCGATAAGTCCGATGATAGACTGTGCCTTTGTAGCACCACGTGTCCTTTTGTAGTTGCCATCTCTGAAACTTCCCTTGATGTAAGAACCAGGAGCATAAGTTCCATTCTTAGCTTCTCTTTCTCTGGATCCGTCTACGGCTCCAAATTTCTGCTTGAGTTCTTCCTTTTCGGGATCAAAATAAATTGGCTTGTAGTTGAACACTCTGTGTTCATGCGCGCCGAAGAAATTAAACATGCCCATAATTATCGTAATTTACTAGGAAAACAAATTTACGGTTTTTTATTTAATTTTGTGTCTAGCTTAATACAAGAATGACAAATGGAGACAAAAGGTTGCAATTTTAGAATAGGAAATGGCTTTGATGTGCATCAGTTAGCCTCTGGACTTCCTATGTGGCTTGGCGGAGTACGCATTGAAAGTGAGGTTGGATTTGTGGCTCATTCTGACGGGGATGTTGCAATCCATGCACTTTGTGATGCTCTTTTGGGCTGTTTGGCTCTTGGCGATATCGGTCATCATTTCCCGGTCACATCAGATGACTTCTTGGGAATCGACAGTAAGATTCTTTTGAGAAGAGTTGTCGATCTGATTGAAGAGAAAGGCTGGAAGGTCGGAAATGTCGACATTACTATTGCTCTTCAGGCTCCAAAGATCGGAAAATATGTGCCCCAGATGCGTTCGACCCTTGCGGAAGTGATGGGTGTAGAGGAAGATAGTGTATCAGTTAAGGCTACTACAACGGAGAAGCTAGGCTTTGTCGTAAGGAAAGAAGGATGCGAGGTTTGGGCATCTGCATTAATTTATCGTTAATTTTTTTGCAAAAAGTATTGCAAGTTTCTAAACTTATTGTACCTTTGCAATCCCAAACGAATTTTGGGACATCAAATTGAGATATGGTGTAATGGTAGCACTACAGATTCTGGCTCTGTCAGTGAGGG
>JAKSJT010000345.1 GCA_024402125.1 Bacteroidales bacterium | reverse complement strand
CCCTGATTCTCTTGTGTAAGAACATATAGATGTGGATATCGCGCTGCATAATCGACAAGAATTTTGCCAGAATCATCAGTCGAACCATCATTCACACATACCACGCACATCCGATAAGAAAGCTGCTGTGACAATAAGGAATCTAAGCACTGACGCAAGTAACGGCTGGTGTTATAAACCGGGACAATAACCTGAAGATCATAATCATAATGGCTAGGTAATGTGAGCGGTACAGATCGCAAACAAGATTGTCCACGGTCGGACCAGACATCTTCGAGGCGCTTTGGTCCTCTTCCTAGCAAGAAGAGAAGGTTAGGGACAAAAACTTCTCTCAAACGACTCCATTTTTGCTTTATCGATGATAACAGAGACATAAATTTGGATTATAATATCTCAAGCCTATTGCCCATTTGTTGTTTGAAAACACGGATAACTGATGGGTGTGTTGAGCAGAGATAAATTATACCTTGAGAAAATATAGCCAAAGCCAGATCATCAGTATGATCAGTGATTACCGATGATAGCTGAAAATCTTCTGCTGCCAGCCATTGCTGCAAGGTCTCGACCTTCTTTTCTGCCTTATTTTCTTGCCACATTTCTTGTTGTAGAGCTGGGCAGCGGGGTAGCCAAGCAAGCATCGAAGCACATACGAGCAGCTATCTCCTGAGCATAAGACACAGGTGCTGCGGTGACCAGCGCCAAAGCAAAATCTTGGTTACGGAAGGCCTCAATCTGTGCCAGAACCTTGGGATTTAACTTCTGCAATTCTTCATCTACGAACGCACCAAGACGTCCTTTCTGACTGAAGAAAACCGACATTTCTAAGAGCAGCACCCTCTTCATTCGGGCATGGCTCACCAGTCGCAGTCTGCGCAGCAGTACCATCCACAGAATTACGAAACAAAGATCGAACCTACAGCATGCCAAAGCCTTCTTCCCGCAGAAAGAAAGATAGTCACGGAAAGTATTGCCCATGATCAGCGTACCGTCAAGGTCGATGGCTACAGCTTGCTTCTTCATTCTTTGCTTTTATAAAGAAATGCGATTTTTGGGATGAAAGATACTTTTTAGTAGTCAATGCTCCAAGGGAAACGACAGAGTGTGTGGTTGTGATAGAGTGTGTAATCAGCTTCACATATCGGATCATCAGTCGTCACAGTGATGCATGCGACCCTGATTTTCACATCAGGATATTTCTCTAAGATCTGCTTACGTGCCTTGCTGATAGTAGCACCTGTATCGATTGCATCATCGAGCAAAAGGATTGTATCTCCTGGCTTGGGAGAAATCTCAAGATTGACCTCTCCTATTCGCTGCGGCTCGGTAAAATTGCGCCTCAGTAACTGCATCTTCACCTCAAACTTTCGTAACTGATCGAGCAACCATTGCGGCAGTTTCCGTACCACCCACTTAAATAATTTGCCCTTGATGCGCGACGGATGAGAGAGCGTAACCTCATAATACTGCGCCTCAGGGAAATAGGAACGGAATGACCTGCCGATGTAAGCTCCACCCTGAAAAATAGCCACGATATAGGCAAGCTCACCCTCTCCTCTCCTAATCCTGGAAGCGAGACAGTCGATGGCTGAATTCAGCAGCTTGTGGTTATATGTGATTATTTGCATAGATTACGATTGTTCTATTATTGTTCGGAATTTTTCCTTAACCCTCTCTGGGTGTAATGCCTCTTTTGCTTTCTTCATATTATTATAGAACAAAGCATTTTCTTCTTTATCCACTCTTCCTTGTTTAATGAATGAGATCAGATCTTCTTTGTTGTCAAACAGGAAACCCATCGGCCCATACATTCTGAAGAAACTATCAAAATAATTAATACGAAATGCAATAATCGGAATATTATTCCAAACAGCTTCAAGAAATGCTCCGCTGGCAGTTATTTTATAGGATTCAATATCATAAGGGAACAATAGATAGTCCATACAATTAATATATGCATTATATGTATGATAGTCTAGCAGCTGATCCGTTTTTCCCAAATCCACGAAATTAGGAGAGACAATACATTCTGACACAAGACTGATTGCATAAAAAGCCACATCCGAATTTTGGGTCTCTTGAAGTATTTGCCGAAAAAAGTCAATACCATGATCTGCTTTGAGCGAACTTGGCAATCCGATTTTTATATTATGTCCTAAAGAAGGAACCTCCAGCTTGCCTATCAACGGATTCGGGAGTCGCAAATATGGATGATCTATCGACTTTATTCTGGCAGCATTTCTTGGAGAAATGAACCTCCTAAAATAATCTTTTATGTTGTCTGAAAGAAGAATAAATGTAAACTTCTCTGGCAAAACAGTATGACGAAAGATCCAGCCAAAATACCAAGAACTTACTTTCTTCGAAAACCGAGAAGCTGTCCGAGGATCAATGACCTCCATTTCGTTATGGCAAAGACAAAACACTTTATTCTTTTTGCCAAATGAGAGCCATGAAATCAAAGAAATGGCAAGGAAAAGATTGTTATTATAAAAAACGTCCACATCTGATGGCTGTTTCATATAATAATAATATTTAAGCCAAGAATACTTCAAACGTTCACCGAACTTGTTTGCCGACACGTTTTTTACTTCTTCTTCAGCAAAAGTTTTTCCCACGAACGTTATATTACTTTTGCTGAAGCCAAAAGATTGAAGCATATCAGACATTACGGCACTAGAAGAACTGGCTGCAATATATGTAACCTTATCATAAATAGCAGCTATCATCATAAGATACGTCAAATTAATTACCTCATGATAATTACCTCTGGAATAAACATCGATAATTACAGCCTTCTTCATCTCTGTATCGTTCAAATCCACCTAGATATTAAAGCAGGATGCTTGATCCACCATTTTACAAATACCGGATTAATGGTTAAAAGCCAAAGAGCTAAATAACGGAAATCGAACAGGAAAGGTAGTGGATATAACTTCTGTGCCTTTAACTGTGCAAGGATTGTGGATGTAAAGTCAAGATCATGTCTTTCTTTGATCAAAAAACGCAAAACGCCTACAGACATCCATGACAATTTACAATGAAGCAACCTTGACAAATGATGTCTATCTATTGCCGCAGGCCCCCAAGCAATAAGACGATCTATAACAATCATCAAATCACGCATCAATCGCACCTTGCGTTCACGCGTAAATGTATGTATGCTGCTTCCTACACGCTTATAATAAACATAAGTGTAACCCTGCTTATATACAAAACCTTCTCCCAGACAGAAAGCCTTCACGATAAATTCCTCGTCCTGATGATAAATACCTGGGGTAAATCTCAGTTCGGCATGTTGTTTGACAAAGCTCGTACGGAAAAGATAGCCATAGACAATACCGAGCACATTATGCGTCTTCAGATAATCGCGGCAAGTAATATAATCATGGTCGATAGGAAAACGCTGATGGCAATAGCGTCGTCGTGTACCATCACTATCCTCAAAGAGTGTCTCCATGCCGATCATGTCATACTTGCCCATTTTCATTGTCTCGAAAGGCAAGGGACAAGGTGTAGTCAAAGCATCATCACTATCAACGAAGAAAATATACTCACCCTGAGCTTCCTCAATTCCCCAGTTACGTGCCACGCTCTGCCCCTGGTTGGGTTGACGCATCACACGCAGATTATTGTGGCGCAAAGCATTTTCGGCCAGAATCTGCGGAGTACTATCGGTACTGCCGTCATCAATCACCAGCACTTCCATCTCACTTTCGGA
>JAKSJT010000344.1 GCA_024402125.1 Bacteroidales bacterium | reverse complement strand
CAGCGTACTTGTTTGCTACTGCATTTGTAAGGGAAGAAATAGCGCCCTCGAGTGTGTTGACCTTTCCCTCGAGAACTTCAATACGATTGACAACTGGTGTGTCGTCATACTTTTCGCAGCTTGTTGCTACGAATGCTGTTGCTAGCGCAACAACAGCAAAAAATCTATTAAACTTCATCGTTGTTATGTATTAATTGATTATAAAATTCAAAAGTAATTACTGATGATTTCTAGTGACGGTTAATACTAGTCTTCAGCCTTAGCAAACTCTCCGTCATACTTAAATGAAATAGGCTTTCCATCAATGTATTTGGCATCGAAGTCTATGCTATAGCCTTTGCCTGATTTCTTTATGGTCATATTGCCGTTTTTAGGAGCATATTCCGAAGGGTAGTAATGCTTGGTATCCTCGAAGATGACCATATAATCAATACGGTTCATCAGTGAATAGTCACTGAAATCAATCTTCTTTCCAAGATGATCCTTCATAATGCACAGGACCATGTATGATGTGAAAGGTGCAACTGGTTCACGTGCTATCAGGAACTCCAGATACTCTTCATTCTCGGAGTAAATAAGAGTATGTACTGAATATGATTTGTTGTCGAAATTATATGATGCGAGTGGAGTTACTGGTGCATCCTTCTCAACATCGACATATTCAGTTTCTATACGTGTGCATCCAAATAGGAAGGCGAGAAGCACACTCGCCAATATCATTGTCTTTCTCATTACTCAATTACAGTTAATGGACCCTTGTATTCAAGCTTCAGCTTAGTCTTGCCTTCTGTTAGGCTAAAGTTTGCTACCTGGCAGTGGAATGACTCCTCTGAGTATGAATGGACTATGTATGAACATGTGTCCAGAATGTCCTTGTCCCATATGTTACCGTCGTAGGAGATAGAGAAATTCTCCTTATCGGTAGAGAGACCTACATTCATGAATACCTTAGAGGCGGACACTGTTATAACTAATGGCTTGTCTGCTTTAGCGTCATTGATGGTCTTGATTCCCTCTGAAGGACAGAGATAAATGTAACCGATCTCTCCTGTTATATCAATGACAGCAGATTTGAGAGGAGTGATTTCTCCATTGTACTCAAGCTGGCTGTAGATAGGTCTTGATATTTGAATATCCTTGAATTTTCCAGACCAGAGCATCTCGAAAGCAGTATTAGGATTTTCATTATTTTCATCGATTGCATGACCGGCGCTGATGACAATTTCGTAATCAAGGTCTCCCTTCTTGTTAATGATAATCTGGCCGTCTGTTATGTCCCAGAAGATATGTCCTTCGATTGAGTAGAACATGATAGCGAGTTTCTTGCTTGCTATACATTCTTCAATTCTGTGTGGCTCTCCATCACAGATGGATGATGCTGGTGCGATTCCAACATATGTTGTTCTAGGCAGGTCTTCACCGTATTCGATTTCACCAACGGCAACATAGAGGGTCGGTTCGTATCCTTTGGCCATAGGGGCATCATAGAAACCGACTCTAAGAGGACGCTCGTAGCTATCTCCTAGAAGAACAAAGTTGTCGTTTTCTCCACCAGGGGTGTATTCGGCCTCAACAGTAGCTTTGATCTTACTGCCATCTATAAGAGTGAGTTCAAACTCTAATGTTGCTTTAAGGGCGTCCTTGTCTACGCTAAGGATAAACCATCCTTCGGAGATGGATTCAGATACATCACCTTCACTTGCGTCCAAGTCTTCAAAACCATCAATTCTGGTCTGGAACACATAGCGTAGTTTTTCCTCTTTAAGGACGATCTTTTTACCATTGAATGAGTTGAGTATTGCGGCAGCTATGATGCTTTCTCCATCTTTTAGATTGATGCCTTTAGAGATAACTTCTGGAGTAAGGCCTTCCATACTTCCAAGATAGAATGAGAAGTATCCGCCATTGTAAACGAAGCTTGTCGCAGACTTTACTTCAATCTCCTTGCTGATCTTTCCTTCAGCGTTAAGGAAATAGACAGTGTTATTATTAAACACAGGATCCGGGTCAGGTGTAGGATCCGGAGTTGGGTCTGGAGTCGGGTCCGGGTCAGGTGTCGGTGTAGGATCTGTTTCAGTTTCTGTGTCAGGCTCCGTTGGGTCAATTGGGTCCAAATCAGGCTTACAAGAAACAACCATCACTGTGAGTGCTGCGAGAATAATATATAGTATCTTTTTCATCGTCAATTTTATTTCCAGTCAATAATAATCTTCTTGGCAGGGGAGCTGCAGTCAAGGAGTTCGGCCTTGATAATAGGGGTGTCTGATCCTTCTGCATATGATACGCTTAGAGTTCCTCCGTCGATCATGGCGTAATCTCCACTCCAAAGTCCGCTTTCATCAAGATTGTAGTACCAGCATCCCTGAGGGTCGGAGTAACGCTTTGGATAACCTGCCAGGAATCTGAACGGTTTGATATAGGAACCGTCAATACCTCTATTCGGTTCACGTGGTGCGAATTTATATTCGCCAGCTGGTATTCGACCGTTTGCATCAGGAGACACGAAAAGATCAAGTAGTACTACAGGACCGTGTCCGGATAGTTTAATCTTCTCTATGATGCTTTTGATTGGAGCGACTTCCACATCTGGACCTGTTAGGTAAACACGGAAGTTTCTGAAAGAGTTGTCGTATCTATACTGATCTCCCTTGTCTCGAATTTCAATCTTTGGAAGCTCCTTTTTTGTCAGAGAGATATCCGAATTAATACAGGAATCGCTAGCTCCAGGGAATTCGTATTCTGTGACGTTACCAAGTTTGCCTTCATAAATGAAATGATGTTTTACAAAGTGGTCGTCTAGCATCATTCCAGAAATCTTATATGTACCGTCATTGTTCTTGCTCACTGAGAACGTTCCATCGAAGAAGGCAAGGGGTTCGTAAGTCGGTGCATCAAGGTTAATGACATATGAGCCATACCAACCGTCTGTCTTTCCTAAGTATGGATGATCGAATGGGATGGAATAACCTGTTTCAAATTGACCGATCGCAAGGTCTGAGTATGTACCGGGAGCCGAGTAATTTCTTGCGATGACCGGGATGTCCTTATCTTTACCGCTTGAAATCTTAGTGTGAAGACACAGCTTGATAGCAGTACCTGTGCCATGGTATTTGTCTGTTTCTATGTCGTAAGTGGCTTTACTATCTGAAAATAGGGTAATATACCAACGGTCTATTGTTTCTGAATAGGCACCATAGAATTCTATGTCTGCTCTTTGGGCTTTTAATGTGTCAATCTTGATATCTTCAAGGTCAGGGTAGGTTGGCACTTCTATGACGTTCTCAATATATTCTGTTTTTGTACAGCTGATAAAGAACAATGCCGCTATTAGAAAGAATTCAGTGAGTCTTATATAATGTGTTTTCATGGTCAATTTCAAAGACTACAAAAATACTCATTTTTTGTTGAAATGTGTACATGAGAGGTATGGATTAATCATTAGGAAAAAGAGTTGGATTATTATGTTATCTTTGCACTGAAGATTCTTTTAATTAAAAATGGAAAAACTAGGACGCATATTATTTGTTGGGTTTCTTGCACTGTCAATCGCATTCGCAGTTTCCTGCGAGAAGCAGGGCCCTCAGTTTAATCACGAATCCATCTCTTTTGACTCATTAGGGGGTGAAGCTATGTTTATCGTCACTGGTCCTGGATCCCAATCAGTTAACTTGAATGGCAGCTTTTACATGGAAATGTGCGAGTCAGTTCCCAGTGAAACCAACGCCTATATACCG
>JAKSJT010000343.1 GCA_024402125.1 Bacteroidales bacterium | reverse complement strand
TATACTTAATCTATGCCAAGTGTATTGATTGAAAACGGTTTTCGTTTCTTTTTCTTTTCCAACGAGGGAAATCCTCTGGAACCTTGCCATATACATGTCAGAAAGCATGGAGCACTTGCAAAGTACTGGATTGGAGAAAGAATTGAGCTTGCAGAAAACAATGGTTTCTCTGCAAAAGAGCTGAAAGAGATTGAAGCCGTCATACAATCCAACAAGAATCAGTTAAAGGAGGCCTGGAATGAATTTTTCTCTGAATAATGCAAAAGCAATGAAAGTCTGGAGCGATGAAGATAATCTGTGGCTTCTCCTTATCGACGGAAGACAGCTTTCCATCCCAATGGTCTGCTTTCCTAGATTGAAGAATGCAAGTACAGAGCAGATCCTAGATTACAATCTTAGCGGTGGAGGTCTAGGTGTCCACTGGGATGAGCTCGATGAAGACTTATATGTTCCTAACCTTCTTCTTGGGATTACTACAAACTCTCACCGTGAACATATCGCTTGATAGCTACGTATGAATGACGCTATCAGAATGATGGAATCCCTGATATCACCAGAAGCTGTCAGAAGAGCTCATGCCAAGGCTGAGCAGGATATCCTCTCCATCCATTTGGCTCAGATTAGCAAGGAACAGAATGTTATACTTGCAGAGGGCAGAGATGCTGGCATCGCCAGAATTGATGATGACACAGCTCTTGATGAAGAGAGAATCTTGACAGCCAGGAATGCAATGGCTAACGAAAAGACATATAGCCATGAAGAAGTTTGGAATCTGCTTGGTATCCCAGACTAATGTATTTTCAAAGGCTTCTATCTCGAGCTTCTCTCTGATGAGCTTCCCATGCTATTCTTCTTTGGAAACTCTCAATCTCCGATTCCAAATTTGAATAATACTCATGGCATGATTCAAGCACCTCCAGGATTTCCTGGTGAGACTGTTTGTCATACTGATAATAGAAACCCATATTATCAACAGGATCAGAGATTCTCTTGTTCAGTTTCTCTACTAATTGCTGAAGTTCAATTTCCCTGAAGAGAATATCTTCTCCGACAGGAAGCTTCTCCTCTTTTCCGATCTGTCGAATTATCTGAATCTTTTCTTCTTCTGAAAATTCCTCTAAGAAAAACCTCGGATATGGATGGATATTGAACCTGTTTCCAAGTTCTCTTAAAACAGCAAACGGTAACACAAGTCTTCTGCTCTTTGATGTTCTATAAGAAGCATTGCTAATGGATGTGCATAGGAATTTGAGACCACAGCGTTCATAGAGAGATTCAATGAATCCAAGATTGCTCCACAGAGTATCGGCCATATAGGCGGTAGGAGGAACATCTTTATACAAATCCTTATTTTCCTGGGCTATCTTAGTTACTCTTATCCCTGCCACAATCCAGCATTCTGCCGGATTTAAATCCCAACTAAACAGGTTTTCCTTTTTGTATAAAGTTTCATCTAATTCAAGTATCTCGAGTGCAGCCTTTTCAATAGCAGAGTCTTCTCTGCCTACTCCTGGAAAATCTGCATGATAACGAAGCTTCTTTGAGCTAACACGAGGATTCTTTCCTGTGTCCCTCAGAACTATTTCATTTATGCCCTGAGCCAGATCTTCAATCGAGTACATGAAGTACTGACTGAGCTTAATTAAGTTTCTATGAAAGAACATAAATCCATTCCCCATCAGTGTTTCCACCATACCATAGCGACCTAAGGTTTGACAATTTAACGGTTTAAATTTCAACACGTTAAAAATATTGACTTTAGCACAGGCAGAACTTATCATACTTATGAAAAGGTCATGTTTTACAACATGTTAAATTTTAGGAGGAAATATGCTTTACAGTCCTAATGATCTTACGTATCTCACTCGCAGAGAAGTCGCGAACCATTTAAGAGTCACCACAACAACCATTGATAGGTTGATTGCAAAGGGCGAACTGGAATCTGTTCTCATTGGGAAAAGAAGGATTATCCCATCCAATTCCATGCGACAGTTCATCGATAAGCAGCTTCATGAAGGAGGAGAAGCAATCTAATGGAATCTGACAGAATCGAAAACATACGTTTCGACCATGCAGATAAAAGGCCGCAGAACCCTATCCGTAATACAAAGCGCAGCCGCTATAGGAAAAGGGATGGCGCTCATATCTGCGAGGTTGAAGTCTACAGTACAATCATGCCAGTCAAGGCCATCATCACGTATCGGGGAGAAGACTCCGAATACATGGATGCAGCATTATGCTGTTTTGCCAATGGAAGTCTGAATAAGCTCAACAATCCTACAGAAGACAAGCTTGATGTAACGCTGAAAGATGTTATACAGGGATTTTATGATGAAGATGGCGAGTATCTTAGGCGTCGCAATATCAAGAAGATGTTCACTGATAGAGAGGAACTTAAATCCAGAAGAGCTGTTGTGAACAGGACTATAGAGAAATACGGAGGAACCTATCTTCCAACACTCTCCGACAAAGAATTTCAGCTTAAATTCATTGTGGAACTGCTTGAAAATGGTCGAGTCGGAAAGACCAGGAAGTATACAAAGATGGGAAAGAAAGAACTTGCTCCGAAGACTGTGCGCAATATCCTGACTATCCTTTCAGTAGCCTATCAGACGGCAGTTGATGCAAAAATCACATCGAATAACCCGTTCAGAGATATGGTTGCATATCTTCCCTCTACCAATGACGTAACCTATGCAACACCCTCAACAGATATTCTTATGAAGGTGCTTACCAACAAGAATTCTTGGCAGGATCCTGTTGAATTTGCAATGATTACATTCCTTGCAACTACTGGCCTTCGAATCGATGAGGCAATAGCACTTAGATCCGAGGACATCGACCTTGAGAATAGAGTCATCCATGTAAGGACAACCTACAAGGCTGGAGCTCACACCAAGACCAAAACAAGGACTGAGCGAATGGTTCCGATAGGCCATCTGACGGAAGCTATTCTCAAACCATTGGTTAGCAAGAATGGGTACGTATTCTCCATAACAGGCCATAAGCCTTTTAGCAGAATAAAGTATGCGAAAGCACTGACATATGCCTTTTTGGATGCAGGACTGTCAGAAGAAAAGCAGCAACAGGAAGGATATGTGCTGCATTCGTTGCGCCATTACTTCATTTCTCGCTGTGTATCCGTGAACGTCTCTGATGTGAATATATCTTTGATAACAGGGCATGATACTGCAAAGATCAGCTCAATGAATCTGAGATATACCCAGATTCTTCTGGATAGCATTCCAATGCTTGTAAATGCCATAGATGAATTTTTCCCTATGGGGACACAGGAGAAAATCAGAAAAACCTATGAGTCTCTTTGGAATCCACTCACTCTGTCGATTCTACTGAGATATGAGACCAGGAGGGATAAACTGAATGCATAACAGCAAAAAGAACTTCAAGACAACAGACCTCATCGTCAAATGCTTAGTCTGTCATCCTGAAGAAATAACCGGGCTGTGCCCTGCATACATGTTATCACACTTCACGCGGATTTTGTATCTTTTGCAGGAGGTGAACGAATGGGAAGACATGTAAATGAACCCTATTTTAAGCATAGTTACTACTGTGCAGACTCTGGTCCTATCAAGCGATTACGTAGACGCTTTGGTGCAGAAGGCTATGCCACATATACTTTAGCCAAAGAATACCTCTACACAAACGATGGAAAAGCCTTAACTGAAGCCGAAGTAGATGATCTCGCTTCTGACCTATCTCTAGAAAAGGACAGAGTG
>JAKSJT010000342.1 GCA_024402125.1 Bacteroidales bacterium | reverse complement strand
CATTCAGGTCTGTAGAGCACCTTTACCTACTCGGAGAGTGGAGCCATGAGGACCAAATTGACATCCAGAAGGACATTCTCACAGCCACCTCAGGTTACGCAGCCAAGCGATACAAGAAGAGTAAGTACAAGAAGTTCATACGCGAAGATTATCCTACCTTCCGTCACCAGTGGATGCTTTGGTGCATCTGGCAAAAGCGCTTGGGAAACAAGGACTTTAGAGAGCATCTCCTCAGTTTCAGGGACGACGAAGTCATCGTTGAGGTCGTAAAGGGTGACCCTATCTGGGCAGCATATCCAGACCAAAAAGGTATTCTAAGAGGAGGAAATGCAGTCGGTAAGATACTCACTATCTGTCGTCGCTGTCTCAAGCAAGGTACACAGCCAATCATCGATACAGACCTTCTCAACAGGGCCGACATCTACATCTTAGGAGAGAGAGTAGAGTTCCGAGCAGACTCGGAATCTCTCTCCGCTTAGGAAGCACAAGAGAATAGATATCGTAATCAGTATAACCAATTAAAAAACTAATCATTATGACTAATATGTACCAAGTTAAAGTGAGATTAAATAATTTCGATAACGTTTATTCTGTACCAAATGTTTCTGACACAATAGTATTCTTTATGAACTCTAATGAAGAATCAGAACTAATGAAGAATGCATTATTGGCAGCCAGTCATATTTCATCCCAAAATTTTCGTATGGTAGCAGACTTTCTGGGTGTCTTAGAGTTGCAGGAAGAGGAGATTGATTTTATCGGGGAATTCCTAACTAAAGACGATATTGAAATTGTCGATGTGCAACCTTATAGTGGAATAAGCGAGATGGTGGCAAAGCAGTATAATCTCATCTTCCCTTACGATACTGACAATGCATTCTGCGTGGTGAAGGACGGTAAATTCGGAATTGTCACACTTGACGGAGAAGTAGTCATCCCATGTAAAATGGACGAAATCACTGCGCTTTATAATGGTGTTGTGTTTGTAAAGAATGAAGGTAAGTATGGCATGTATGTCAATGGTGTAGATGTGCTGATAGAACCTATCTTTGACAGTGCAAGTCATAAGGGATACGACAGCTTAGTAGATGTGGAACTGAATGGGGTCAAAGGCTATGTAACTATAGAAGGAGAGTTCATTTCTCAGGAAAGATACAAAGCTGAAAATTCTGATTTCCAACTTATATGGGCGCATGAGAAGGATTCGTGGGTAATATCTTTAACATACTAACATCCATTTTTAATATTGTTGCTATGACAAAGAAATATAAAGAGATAGTGGCTATTGGAGATATACATGGCCGTAAACAATGGCAAAATATCGTTAAAAATGCAACTGGTAAAAAGATTGTGTTTCTTGGTGACTATGTTGATCCTTACGACACAATCGAAGCAGATGAACTTATAGATAACCTCAAGGAGATTATCGAATTCAAGAAACAGAATCCGGATAGGGTAGTGCTGCTCCTGGGAAATCATGACATGCACTATCTATACGAAGACTTCACTAAGGGAACAAGGTATGACATGACTCTGGCAGATGAGATCACTCAGGTCTTCAATGAAAACCGTGACTTGTTTCAGTTTGCCTATCAGGAAGGCGACACCGTCTTCACTCATGCAGGAATAAGCTCCGACTGGTTTCGTGAGGACTTCAAGGGCGATAAGACGCGTGACATAGCAGAGCAGTTGAACAATCCCACAGCGGACCAGCTGAGAGCAATGTTTCAGGTAGGCATCTCAAGGTGGGGGAAAGACAGGAACGGTGGTATCTTCTGGGCAGATAAGAGTGAGACTGCTCACAACCCACTTTATGGAATACATCAGGTGGTTGGACACTCTCAGGTAGAACATGTGACACGAGTAGACATTAACAAGGATACGAGCATTACCTTCTGTGACTGTCTGAAGAATGGTGAGGTGGGACTAACTCGTTTTTACACTTGACAGGAGTTAAGTGGAGTAAAAAGGAGTTAGGGGGAGTAAAAAGACGATACTCTTTAATTCATAATTACCATCCGGAGGCATGTTAATTACCTTCGGTGAGAACGCTTCGCTTAGTTGTTAATTATTAATTGTTAATTGAAAAGACAAAAGATATGAGAAACTTGAATATTAGAAAAAGACCAATGAAGAATTCAATTGATAGTGATGATGATGAGTTCGTTGACAACTTTGTAGAACCAGAGGAGTGGACAATCATCACAGCACTTGACAGGATATGGACTCTCATAGACGATAATGGATTGAGTGTTGAACTGTGGATGTTTTCAAATGGTCCACTAACATATCTTAAAGAAAAACTTGGCCTTAGCAAGATGCAGATTATCTTCCTTGCTATTATGATAGAAGCTGGTGAGGTTCTGTCTTGGAAGCAAATGGGTAATATCCTTAATGTAAGTAGAATAAATCTGATGACCTACACAGAAGACCTTGAGGATATGGTTCTGAAAAGATGGGTCGCTCGTAGAGGTACCCGAGATGGTTGTCAGGGCTTTGGGTTGGAATATGGTGTCATCACAGCTCTCAGACATAATGAGACATTTGTCCCTGAGAAGATTGATGGTCTGGATATTCAGCAGTTCATGGACAGAGTCAATGGACATTTCCGTAAAGGCTTTAACACTCCTATGGCAGAGTATGAACATCTTGAACAGTTCCTTGATGAGATTGTCAAGGCGAATCCGCACCTACCTATTTGTCAGGAGATCATGAAGTATGATGACATACACATACGCAGTCTGTTCCTACTTGTTCTTCATGATTATTCATTCAGTGCAGGAGCATCTAACGAAGGCCTTGAATTGACGGTCATTGACAAGAAATATCCTATGGACTGGGAATGTGACAATATGCGAAGAAAGCTTGAATTTGGTGACCATCCGTTGATTGATGATGGACTTATCGAGCATAAGTGTGTAGATGGAATCGCGGACAACACCCAGTATGTGTTGACTCGCAGGTCTAAGGAGGAGCTTTTAGCAGGTTTCACCCCTGCGGAACATATAACTCGAAAGTTTGTTTCCCGCAAGGATATCATTGCAGTCTCCACCATTACGAAGAAGGAACTATACTATAATGATGAAGAGTCACGACAGATGGCTCAGCTCAAGGATCTTCTTGGACAGGAGAAGCTTCAGCAGGTGCAGCAGCGACTTGAGGAATATGGTATGCGTAAAGGCTTTGCGTGTCTCTTCTACGGAGGTCCAGGCACAGGCAAGACAGAGAGTGTGCTGCAGATTGCCCGTGAGACAGGGCGTGACATTCTACAGGTCAACATAGCAGACTTGCGTGACAAGTATGTGGGAGAGAGCGAGAAGAACATCAAGGAGGTGTTCAGTCGTTACAGGGAACTATGCAAGACCTCGGAAGTTATGCCAATCCTCTTCTTCAATGAGGCAGATGCCATATTTAGCAAGCGTACCTCAGTAGGAGGACAGAATCCTACGGTAGAGAAGATGGAGAATGCAATACAGAACATCATCCTTCAGGAGATGGAGAACCTTGACGGCATCCTTATTGCCACAACCAACCTCACCTGCAACCTTGATGACGCCTTTGAACGCCGTTTCATCTTCAAGATTGAGTTTCATAAACCTGAGGTTGAGGCTAAGGCAAAGATATGGCGTGCCATGATGACAGATCTCAGCGAGGAGGATGCCCTCAGCCTTGCAAGAGAATACGATTTCTCAGGTGGTCAGATAGAGAACATTGCACGAAAGCACATCATGCAGTATGTGT